>NZ_JBHYIQ010000138.1:8406-15394 GCF_042739895.1 Amycolatopsis sp. NPDC059021 | reverse complement strand
GCGCGCGCGCGGCCCGCGGGCGCCCCGCCCCCCCCCCCCGCCCCTGACCGCCCCCCCACACCCCCCCCCCCCCCCCGGCGCCCGCGGCGCCCAGCAGCGGGGACGTCGGTCGCCAGCCGGGGCTGGTCACGACGAGGTCGGTGCCCGAGGGCGGCTCCGTCAGCCCTGGCACCAGCTCGGCGCCAAGGCCGTCCAGTTCGGCCAGCCGCTCGGCGTTGCCGTCGGTGACCGTGACCAGCGCGCCCAGCTCACGCAGCACCGGGACGACCGACTTGCCGGTGACCCCGGCCCCCGCGACCAGGACGCGACGACCCGCGAGGTCCTTCCGACCTTCCTCCCCACCGCCGCCCTCAGCGGAG
Organism: Amycolatopsis sp. NPDC059021; assembly: GCF_042739895.1. NCBI lineage: Bacteria > Bacillati > Actinomycetota > Actinomycetes > Pseudonocardiales > Pseudonocardiaceae > Amycolatopsis > Amycolatopsis sp. NPDC059021. Next base: position 15,035 of record NZ_JBHYIQ010000138.1, on the reverse strand, counting down.
GCGCTTCGCGCCGCTGTCACGTTCTAGCCCCCGAAGCCCAGCTGCTCGCTGTAGAACAGGCCCAGCCCGAACATGCAGCAGATCGCCGAGAGCAGCCAGAACCGGATGATCACCGTGGTTTCCGCCCACCCGGCGAGTTCGAAGTGGTGATGGAACGGCGCCATCCGGAACAGCCTTCGCCGCGTCGTGCGGAACACCGCGATCTGCGCGACCACCGAGATCATCTCGACCATGAACAGCCCGCCGATGACGATGGCGAGCAGCTCGGTGCGGGTCGTCATGGACAGCCCGGCGACCAGGCCGCCCAGCGCGAGCGAACCGGTGTCCCCCATGAAGATCTTCGCCGGGGCGGCGTTCCACCACAGGAACCCGACACAGGCGCCGGTGGCCGCGGCGGCGACCACCGCGAGGTCCAGCGGATCGCGGACGTCGTAGCAGGCGGCCTGCGGCGGGTAGTTGGCGCAGGACAGCCGCTCCTGCCAGAACGAGATCACCACGTACGTCGCGAGCACCATCGCCGCGGCGCCACCGGCGAGACCGTCGAGCCCGTCGGTGAAGTTGACCGCGTTCGACCAGCCCGAGATCACGATGTAGCAGAAGATCACGAAGATGATCGACGGGAACGTGATCAGCGCGAGGTCGCGGACGTAGGACAGGTTCTGCGACGCCGGGGTCAGCCCCCGCGCGTCGGCGAACTGCAGCGACAGCACCGCGAACAGCACGGTCACCACGAGCTGGCCGACCAGTTTCGCGGTCTTGTTCAGCCCGAGGTTGCGCTGTTTGCGGATCTTGATGAAGTCGTCGAGGAACCCGACGATGCCGAGTCCCACCGCGAGCATGAGGACCAGCAGCCCGGACGCCGAGGGCATCGCGCCCTTGGAGCTGAGCATCCAGCTGATCAGATGCGCGACGAAGTACCCGGCGACCATCGCGATGATGATCGCGACGCCACCCATCGTCGGGGTGCCGCGCTTGGATTTGTGTCCCTGCGGGCCTTCCTCGCGGATCTCCTGGCCGAAACCCTGCCGGGAGAAGACCCGGATGAGGTAGGGCGTCAGCAGAATGGAGACCAGCAGGCCCGCCGCGGCCGCGATCAGGATGCTGATCACGCGTCACCACCGTTCGAGCGTTCTTGGGCAGGGGCTTGGACTTCTTCGGCTAAGAGAGCGTCGGCCACCCGCCACAGAGCTTCGGACTTGGAGGCCTTCACGAGCACGAGGTCGCCGGCGCGGAGCTGATCATGCAGCAACGCCGTCGCGGCCCCGACATCGGGTACCAGCACCGACTCCTCGCCCCAGGACCCTTCGTGCTGGGCGCCGTGATGCATCGCCGCGGCGCGCTCTCCGATGACGACGAGCCGGGAGATGTTGAGCCGGACCGCGAGCCTGCCGATCTCGTCGTGCGCGCGGACGCGCTCCTCGCCGAGTTCGCCCATCTCGCCGAGCACGGCCCAGGTCCGGCGTTCCCGCCCCATCGAGGCCAGCGTCTTGAGCGCGGCGCGGACGGACTCGGGGTTCGCGTTGTACGAGTCGTTGAGCACGGTCACGCCGTCCGCGCGGGTGGTGACCTCCATGCGGCGCTCCGAGCGCCGCTGGACCGCCGACAGCCGCGAGGCGACGTCCTCGACGGAGGTGCCCAGCTCCAGCGCCACGGCCGCCGCGGCGAGCGCGTTGCCCACGTGGTGCTCGCCGAACAGCGGGAGCCGGACCCCGGCCTCGCCCTCGGGCGTCACCAGCTTGAACGACGCCCGCGCCTGCTCGTCCAGCGTCACGTCCACCGCGCGCACCTGGGCGCCGGGGCTCTCGCCCACGCCGACGACCCTGGCCTTCGTCCGGCTCGCCATGGCCGCGACCAGCGGATCGTCGAGGTTCAGGATCGCGACCCCGTCCTCCGGTAGCGCCTCGACCAGCTCGCCCTTGGCCTTCGCGATGCCCTCCCGCGAGCCGAACTCGCCGACGTGCGCGCTGCCCACGTTGATCACGACGCCGATCCTCGGCGGGGTGATCGAGGCGGCCTCGGCGATATGGCCGATCCCGCGCGCGGACATCTCGAGCACGAGGTGCCGGGTCGCGGCGTCCGCGCGCAACGCCGTCCACGGGTGGCCCAGCTCGCTGTTGAACGAGCCGGGCGGCGCGACCGTGGGACCCAGCGGTTCGAGCAGCTGGGCGATGAGGTCCTTGGTCGAGGTCTTGCCCGACGAACCGGTGATGCCGACCACGGTGAGCCCGTCCGCGGCCAGCCGCCCGACGACGTACCGGGCGAGCTTGGCCAGCGCCGCCAGCACGGCGGCCCCCGAACCGTCCTTGTCGCCGGCCAGCGCGACGGACCGCTCGTTGGCCTGGCCCTCGGCCGGCGGCACGACGATCGACGGCGCGTCGACCTCGCGGGCGGCCAGCACGGCGACGGCACCGGCCTCGGCCGCCTTGGCGGCGAAGTCGTGCCCGTCGACGCGTTCCCCCGGCAGGGCGACGAACAGCCCGCCGGGCGTGACCTTCCTGGTGTCGAATTCGACGCTGCCGGTCACCGTGGCGCTGCCCTCGGCCCGGTGCAGCCTGCCGCCGACGACGCCGGCGATCTCGGCGAGGCTGAGCACGATCACGAAGTCACCTCGAGTTGCTTTCTGATGGCCGCTTCGAGCTCGTCGCGGTCGGAGAACGGATGGACGACCCCCTTGGCCTCCTGGCCGGTCTCGTGCCCCTTGCCCGCCACGAACACGATGTCGCCGGGACGCGCGAGGGAAACGGCCTCGGTGATGGCCTCGCGGCGGTCGCCGATCTCCAGCACCTCACCGCCCTGCGCGGGGCCGACGCCGCGGGCACCGGCGAGCATCGCGGCGCGGATCGCGGCGGGGTCCTCCGAGCGCGGGTTGTCGTCGGTCACGATGAGCACGTCGCTGCGCCGGACCGCGGCCTCGCCCATCATCGGGCGCTTGGCGGTGTCCCGGTCGCCGCCGCAGCCGAGCACGGTGATGATCCGGCCCTCGGTCCGCGCCCGCAGCGCGTCGAGCCCCTGCGCCACCGCGGCGGGCTTGTGCGCGTAGTCGACGACCGCGGTGAACGGCTGGCCGAGGTAGACCCGCTCCATCCGGCCCGGCACCTCGACCGCGGCGAGCCCGGCCACGATGTCGTCGAGCGCGATCCCGGCGTTGGCCAGTATCGCCGCCGCGAGGACCGCGTTGGCGACGTTGAATTCGCCCGGCAGGGGGATCCGCGCCCGCGCGCTGAGCCCGTCCGGGCCGTGCAGGGTGAACGACTGCTCCCCGGCCGAGGTGGCGGCCAGGTCGGTGGCCCGCCAGGCGGCGTCGGTGCCCGGTTCGGTGGACACGGTGACCGTCTGCGGGGTCAGCAGTGCCTGGCCCCACGCGCTGTCCACGACGACGACCTCGGTGGTCGAGCGCCCGTCGAACAGCAGCGACTTGGCGGCGAAGTACTCCTCCATGTCGCGGTGGAAGTCCAGGTGGTCCTGGGAGAGGTTGGTGAACGCGCCGATCGCGAACCGGGTGCCGTTGACCCGGCCCAGCGCGAGCGCGTGGCTGGAGACCTCCATCGGCACGTGCGTGACGCCGCTTTCGAGCATCACCGCGAGCAGCGCCTGCAGATCGGGGGCCTCCGGCGTGGTGAAGCCGCTGACCAGCCGCTCCCCCGCTATCCGGGTCTCCACGGTGCCGATCAGCCCGGTGGTGATCCCGGCGGCCTTGAGCCCCGCGTCGACCAGGTAGGACGTCGTCGTCTTGCCGGAGGTCCCGGTGACCCCGAGGACCGACAGCCGCAGCGACGGCTCGCCGTAGATCCACGCGGCGATCGAGCCGAGGACGGCCCGCGGGTCGGGATGCACCAGCACCGGGACGCCCGCGTCGCGCAGGGCGGGCCGGGCCGCGCCCTGCTCGTCGGTCAGGACCGCGGCGGCGCCGCCCGCGACCGCCTGGTCGCTGAAGTCCGCGCCGTGGGCACGGGCTCCCGGCAGCGCGGCGAACAGGTCGCCGGGCAGGACGTGCTGGGCGCGCAACGTGGTCCCGGTGACCGTCAGGTCGGCCGCTTCGGGACCGTCGGCGATCAGCCGCGCGTCCGCGCGGGCGAGCAGCGTGGCCAGCGGGACCGGTTCGATGCGCGCGGGCCGTGGGGGCGCGGCGACCGCCTTGACCGGACTGTCCGGCAAAGACGCCGCCCCCGGGGAGGCACTGTGAGGACTGGACGAGGACACCGACACGGCAGGAAGGCTACTGGTGCGCGGTTCCGGTTCGTTCAGGCGGTACGCCATTTCCCGCTTCCCGGCTCCGGCATGCTATGGGGCTTGCCCGCAAAGCCTTGTCCCGCAAGGTTTTGCCAGCTGGAGCACTGATTCATGTGGACATACGCCGCTATTGATCATGCCGGGGCGGAACGTTTTCCGGTCTGCACGTGCACGAGCCGCGAATAGGTTGCTTTTCTGTGCGAATTCCCGCCCGCGCTCTCGATCCCGCCCCCGTGCCGTGAAGGCCTCCTTCACAGCGCTCACCGCTGTGAAGGAGGCCTTCACGGACCTCGCCGAAGTCAGGGCAGAACCAGGGGGACGACCGGGGTGGGGCTGTCCGAGATCGGGATCTGGTACCGCTGGCCGAGGTAGGACGCGATCGAGTGGAACAGCGGCCCGGCCGAGTGCCCGGCGGGCAGCGTCGTGTCGGGCGCGTCGAGGCGGATGCCCACCACGAACCGCGGGTGATCGGCGGGCAGGATCCCGGCGAAGGTGATGTTGTTCAGCGTGTCGCTGTAGGCCTTCGTCTTCGGGTCGATCTGCTGGCCGGTGCCGGTCTTGCCGGAGACCTGATAGCCCTCGACGGCCGCGCTCGGCGCGGTGCCGACGTCCTGGCCCTTGCCCTTCTGCACCACGGCGCGCATCATGTCGCGCACCGTCTTCGCGGTCTGCGGGCTGACCACCTGGACGGTCTTCGGCGCCGGTTCGGGCACGACCGTCCCGTCCGGACTGACCTTCGCCTTCACGATCCGCGGCTCGACGCGCAGCCCGTCGTTGGCGATCGCCTGGTACATCCCGGTCATCTGCAGGATGGTCATCGACAGGCCCTGGCCGATCGGCAGGTTGCCGAAGGTCGAGGCGGACCACTGGCTGCGCGGCGGCACGTACCCGCCGCTCTCGCCGGGCAGGCCGATGCCGGTCTTCTGGCCGATGCCGAACTTCTTCAGCATGTCGAGGTAGTGCTCCTCGCCGACCTTCTGCGCCAGCAGCAGCGTCCCGACGTTGGACGACTTCGCGAAGACCCCGGTCGTGGTGAACGTCTGTGTGCCGTGGGGCCACGCGTCGTTCACCGTGCGGTCGGCGACCTTCAGACTGCCCGGGACCTGCAGGGTCGACTCCGGCGTGGCCGCGTTCTCGTCGATCGCCGCGGTCGCGGTGACGACCTTGTTCACCGAACCGGGCTCGAACGGCGTCGTGACCGGCCGGTTGTTGAGGTTCTCCGGGTCCTGCAGCGTCGCCGGGTCGTTGGGGTTGAACGTCTTCGAGTCCGCCAGCGCGTAGACCTCGCCGGTCTTCGCGTCCATCACCACGGCCTGGCCGCCCTTGGCGTGCGACTGCGCGACGTAGTCCGTCAGCTGCCGCTGCAGTTCGTACTGGACGTCCGAATCGAGGGTCAGCTCGAGGTTCGAGCCGGGGATCGCGGCCTGGAGATCGCGTTCGGTACCGGGGATGACGACGTTGTCGTTGCCGTTCTGCGTGTTCACCATCCGGCGGCCCGGCGTGCCCGCGAGGTCGTCGTCGCGCGCGGCCTCCAGCCCGACGACGCCGTGGATGTTGTGCTTGGACACGTCCGGGTCGTCCATGCGCCAGTTCGCCAGCCCGACGATGTTCGAGGCCAGCGAGTCGCCCGGGTACTCCCGCTTGGCGCGCTTCTCCACCCCGATCCACGCGTACTTCTTGACGATGTCGGTGGCCACCGACGGTTCGATGTTGTTGACCAGGTAGGTGAACGCGTCGGGCTTGTGGAACAGCGTCAGCAGCTGCTGCTCGCTGATCACCCCCGGCAGCTTCGCCGAGATGTACTTCGCCGCGCCCGCGACCTCGTTCTCGAAGTTCCGCCCGCCGGCCGGGTTCTTCGCGGCGAACTCGTCCATGGACTTGTGCAGGGCCTTGAGGTTCACCGAAAGCGTGCGGGTTTCCGCGCTGAACGCGAGCTTCCCGCCGTTGCGGTCCACAATGGACCCGCGCTGGGCCGGGATGTCGATGGTGAGGGTGCGCTGCCGCTCGGCGGCGGCCGACAGCGCGCCCGCCTCGAACCACTGCACCTGCACCAGCTTCGCGCCCGCGGCGATCATCACCGCGACCAGGATGATGCGCACCGCGGAGAACCGGCCGCGCTGCCCGCCGTTGCCGCGCTTGGCCACCGCGCGGCGCGTCCCGGCGGCGTAGGTCCGCCGGGCGCTGCCCGCCGCGCGGGTGCGTGCCGGTCCCGGCCTGCCCGCCATCAGTGGCCTCCCTGCTCCGCCGGTGTCTCGGCGGGTGGCGCTGTCAGGTCACCCTCGGTCCGCGCCCCGCGCGGGGGCGCGCCCGCCGGGGGGGCGGGCGGGGCGGACGGGGGCCCCCGCGGCGCCGCCGGCGCCCTCTTCGGCTCGCCCACGAGCGGGGTGGTGCCGGGCGGG
>NZ_JBHYIQ010000138.1:0-8396 GCF_042739895.1 Amycolatopsis sp. NPDC059021 | reverse complement strand
TCGCCGCTCGCGCCCCCAGCGCCGCGGCGGGCGGTCACAACCACCCGCGCGGGGGCGGGGCGCCCCCCACCCCCCCCCGCGCGGGGGCCCGCCCGCCGGGGCGGCGGGCGGCACGGACTGGGCCGCCGGCGGCGCGTCCTGCGCCTTCTTCGGCTCGCCCACGAGCGTGGTCTTGCCGTCGGGGCCGACGATGATCCGGGCCGGGTCGCCGCTGGGCACCAGCCCGCCCTGCTGCGCCGCCGGGGCGAGCGAGCCGGGCGACTCGGCCTTGGCGACGTCGCGCTGCAGCTTCGCCTTGGCCTCGGCCAGGCTCGCGTTGGTGGTGCGCAACTGCTCCAGGCGGTAGGAGTCGGCGATCGCCTGCGTGGTCAGCCAGAGCGTCGTCGCGACACCGACGGCGAGCAGGCCCATCATCGCGAGCACGAACGAGGCACGCGACTTCGGCCAGCTCAGCTTGAGCTTGCGCCGCTCGGGCTTCTTCGCGTCGGGCCGGGGAGCCGGCCGCGGGGCGCGCTGGGACAGCAGATCGGCGCGCTGCGCACGGCGCGCGTAGGCGCGTTCGGCCGCGGAGGTCCGGCCCCGCGACGCACGGCGCGGCGCGGCGTCCGGCTGCGCCGTCGTGGTTCCCGGCTCCAGCTCCACCGCGTTCCGGTTGGTGGCACGCTGGCGCGTCGCCGGTGTACGGCGGCCGCGGGACTTCGTGGGAGCGGTCATCGTCGCGCTGCCTCTCCGATCCGTTCTGCGGCCCGCAACCGCACCGAAGCGGCCCGCGGGTTCTGCTCGATCTCCGTGTCCGAGGCCTTCTCGGCCCCTCTCGTCAGTAGCTTCAGCTCCGGGCCGTGGCCGGGCAGTTCCACCGGAAGTCCTTCCGGCGTACGGGATTTCGCCAGCTCGGCCAGCGCCTGCTTGACCAGCCTGTCCTCGAGGGACTGATAGGACTCGACGACGATCCGGCCGCCCATCGCGAGCGCGGACAGCGCCGCGGGCATCGCCCGGCGCAGCACCTCCAGCTCGCCGTTGACCTCGATCCGCAACGCCTGGAACGTCCGCTTCGCGGGATGCCCGCCGGTACGCCTGCTCGCCGCGGGCACGGCGTCGTAGAGCAGTTCGACCAGCCGCGCGCTGCGCGTGAAGGGTTCCTTTTCCCGTTCCGCCACAACGGCTTTGACGATCCGCTGGGCGAACCGCTCCTCGCCGTAGTCGCGCAGGATGCGCGCCAGCTCGCCGGGCGCGTAGGTGTTGAGCACGTCCGCGGCGGTGAACCCGGTGGTCGGGTCCATCCGCATGTCCAGCGGCGCGTCCCTGGCGTAGGCGAACCCGCGTTCGGCGCGGTCGAGCTGCATCGAGGAGACGCCGAGGTCGAACAGGATTCCGTCCACACGGGACAGTCCGAGCCCGGCGAGCGCGGCGGGCAGTCCATCGTAGACGGTGTGGACCAGATCGACCCGGTCCCCGTGCCGGGCCAGCCGTTCCCCGGACCGTTCCAGCGCGGCGGGGTCGCGGTCCAGCGCCACCAGGCGCAGCCGAGGGAACGCCGCCAGCAGGGCGTCGGAATGGCCGCCGAGACCGACGGTCGCGTCGACCAGCACCGCGTCGCGATCGGCGAGGGCGGGCGCGAACAGCTCGAGGATCCGGTCGAGCAGCACCGGAACGTGCTCGTGTTCGGCTGACATGACCTTCCCCCTTTCCGCTGCCATGGACCCGGAATGTGGCGGATGCCGTCAGGTCCCTGTCCGCCCGCTTCGGACCTGGTGCCGGGGAAGGTGCACCAGGGCTGTTGAGCGGACAGAGGCCTCACGGCATCCACGCGGACGCTTTCCGTCTGCGACCGCCGGAGAACCCCCGTCCCCCGACGACTGGGGTGCTCCCGGCACGGCCACGCCTAGAAGACGCCCGGCAACACTTCCTCTCGAGCCTTCGCGTAGCTGTCTTCGTGTTCCTCCAGGTAGCCCTGCCACGCCTGGGCGTCCCAGATCTCCAACCGGGTGATCGCACCGATCACCACGCACTCCTTGTTGAGCCCCGCGTAGCGGCGGAGCTCGGACGCGATGGCGATGCGCCCCTGCCCGTCCGGGCGTTGTTCGTCCGTCCCGGCGAAGAGATAGCGCTGGTAGGCCCGAACCGACTCGTTGGTGAACGGCGCTTCGGCGACCTTGCGTGCCATCTGCTCGAACTCCGCGCGAGGGAAGACGAAAAGGCAGTGGTCCTGCCCCTTGGTGATCATCAGCCCACCGGCGAGCGCGTCGCGGAACTTCGCGGGCAGCGTGAGCCGCCCCTTGTCGTCCAGCTTCGGGGTGTGGGTGCCGAGGAACACCGGCCTCCACCTCCCTACCGAGCCCGATGGAAACCATCGGAATCGGCCACGGGGCTCCCTTCCGCCCCACTGCGCACCACCGTACCCCACTTTTCACCACAGTCAACGCGACCGGCGCCGCCACCACTCCGTCGTGTCAGACGTTTGCGCTGGTCAGCAGGGTGGGGCCTGGTGGGGGGTGACGTGGGGGACCGTGGCCAAGATCCCCCGCACCGGGGTCCCAGGGAACCGGAACGGGGTCTGAAACGTCCGGTTGACGGCCGCGAGAAGACCACGTGGACGCTCTGTGGGGAAAGGTGGGGCCCCCGGTGGGGCTCTGTGGGGAAGGCGGTGGGGCTCGGTGGGGAACCGCGGCCCGAATGCCGAACTCTGCCCCGCCAACGTGGAGCTCGGGCGCCCGAACGTGGAACTCGCCGAGGATCGCCCGCCGCGCGCGAGTTCCACACTCAGACGCGCGAGTCCCACACTCAGGCGCGCGAGTCCCACACTCGGGGGTGTGAGTTCGACGGTCCGGGGGCTAGGCGTCGGTGGTGAGGAGGGCGGCGATCCGGTCGACGAGACGCTGACTGTCCACTGGGGACACCGTGACCCACTCCTGGCCGCCGCGGCCAGAGGAGATTCCCGCGCAGTACGCGCCGACGTCGGTGTCGAACCACGTCAGCCCGCCCGCGCGCTGGACCCGGCCGTCCTTGCCCCGCACGGAAACGCTGAACTGCCCGGCGCTGTACACCGGGCGTGCCTGGATCGCGAGCACCTCGCGCAGCTGCGCCGCGGACGCCGCCGATCGCGCGCCCCGCTCCCCGTACTCCGGGTCCCCGCCCTCGCCGAGGCTCGAGGCGGGCAGTGTGAGGCCGTAGCCGGGCCCGGCGCTCAGCTCGGGCAGCACGTCCACGATCGCCGAGCACCATTCGGCGGCGCCGATGTCGGTCAGGGCGATGGTCTGTTCCGGCTGGGTCGCCAGGACGCCATCGCTGCCGCGTACCGCTGTCACGGCACGGAAAGGCGTCTCGGCGGTCATGTCGGCGAGCGCCTCGCAGGCGAGGTAGACCTCTCCCCCGGCCAGCAGGCCGAGCCGGTCCTCCAGCGCGGCTTCGAGCCGTTCGCCGTCGTGCAGGCCGCGTTCGCCGAGGTTCCGGTACACCTCGGCACGGATCCGCGCGCGTTCCGCCTCGGTGCCGCCGACACTGCGCACGGACAGCGGATCCGGCGGCCGCGCGAAGCCGAGATCGGTCCAGAGGATGTCGAAGGCGGACGCCGAAACCCGGATCAAGCCGGGCCCTTCGCCGCGTTGCCCAGTGACGGCGGCGACTCGAACCGCTGCTGCGGCACGAGCCCGTGCAGGGCCGCGTCCCGCGCGTTCATCACGTCGACGGCCTTCTGCCGGGCGGCCTCGGCGCGGGCTCGCTGGGCGTCCATCGCGCCCGAAAGCCCCGCCAGTACCGAAAGGCTCCCGCTCGCGGCGGCTTCACGGATCATCCCGGCGGGGTCGTACCGGACCGGCGGCGGCATCTCGGCCTTGGCCCGCGCGGCGACGTCCGCCTGTCCGGCCACCGACTCGCCGAGCGCGGTCGACACCCCGGCCGACTCGACGAGCCAGCGCGCCGCGGTCCCGAGCACCTCGCGCACCGCGTCGCCCGCCTGGCCCTGCCAGTGCTCGTGCGTGTTGTTGACCAGCGCGCTCAGTTCGGCGGTCGAATCGGCGAAGCGCCGTGCCAGCCCCTGCCACTGCGCGCCGAGCTGGCCGGCGGCCACCGGGTCGTTGTCCCGCGCCACCTCGGCGGCCAGCGCCTCGTGGCTGTAGGACTCGTACCGGGCCGAGGGCGCCGGGACGTGCGTGGCCGCGTCTTCTGCCGTTCCTGGCACGGGCACACCTTCCTTTCCACTGGCTGGCTTAGGGCAGTTTCGGCTCGACGAGCCCGGCCACCGTGTCCGCCCGGCGGCAGGCCAGCGCGGTGTCCGAGAAGGTGGTGTTGCCGACGTCGACCTGGACGCTGCCGGGGCCCGCGCCGAGCAGCACCGCGCAGGTGCCGTCGCCCGCCTTGCGGTCGGAGACCTGCAGCGCCTGGTGCGCGCCGACCTTCGTCCTCGTCGCGGTCTTGCGCGCGACATCGAGGTCGTCGAGGCCGTGCTTCTCGTCCACCGTCACGGTGACCCCGAACGTGGCGGGCACCGTCCAGTCGCAGGCCTTCGCCTCACCGATCGTCTTCGGCTTCCCGATCACGCTCACCCCGGCCGTCGACCGGTCGGTGGGCGACAGGAGCGTGCACGGATCGAGGGTGGCCAGCGTCGGCGGTCCAGACGGCGCCGGAGAAGAAGGAGAAGAAGAAGGAGGCGCCGAGGAACTCTGCACGTGCGCGGCGGCGCCGGGCTGCCCCTGGGCGTGGCCACAGGCCGCGAGGCCAAGGCCGAGCACGCCGAGCAGGGCCGGGCGAAGAAACGTCCGGTTCACGTGGTCAGCCACCGACGCAGTCCACGCCGTCGGCCGCGGCCTCGTCCTGGTGCTGGTAGCGCCCGAGTGCCTCGGCCATCCGCGTCTTGAGATTCTCCAGCTCCTTGCCGAACGCCGTCAGCGACTGCACGGCCGAGCCCTGGCCGCCGATGCCGTACTCCGCCATGAACTTGCCGACCTCGGTGGCGTATCCGCCACCGAGCGGGACCGTGCGGCCCAGCACTTTCGCCTCACGGACCATCTCGCCGACCACGTCCTGCAGCGCGCTGATCTTCGCGTAGGCGTCGGTGGCCAGCTCGGGTGCGACCGCGAAGCCGCGGACGTCGAACGGTGGCTTCGTGCCCAGCTCGCTCATGTGCGGTTACGCCTCTCCGTAGTCGCGTGACCTCGAACCGGAGCATACGACAAAACACCAGGTCAACGGGAGCACCCAGAATCGGGTGAACCACCCCTCGAACGGAGTAACCTCAGTGCTTGCACAGCGTCACCAACCAGGCATCCTGGGGTTCTCACCCCGAGTTCGCCCGAGTTTGACACACTGAAGGGAATGCTGCTCGCTGCGCGCGAACCGGCGGACAGCGAGGGGGCCGGCCACGGCCGGCGGGAAAACGAGCACAGCCATGCGGCACCAGGAGGTCGAGTGACGTCGAGAATCCAGTCTGCGACGCCCGCGGAGCAGCAGGGCGAGCAGACGGCGGGGCAGACGGGCCAGCTGCCCTACCCCGCGGCGGAGGCCAACGCCGGTGCCAGGCAGAACGGCCAGGCGGGGCACGCCTCCCTTGACGAACTGCACGAGACGGCGCGGCGGATCGCCGCGAACGTCGAGCGGGTCCTCGTCGGCAAACCCGACGTCATCCGCGTCGCGCTCGTCACGCTGCTCGCCGAAGGCCACCTCCTGGTGGAGGACGTGCCCGGCGTCGGGAAGACGTCGCTGGCGAAAGCGCTCGCCCGCTCCATCGACTGCACGGTCAGCCGCATCCAGTTCACCCCGGACCTGCTGCCCAGCGACGTCACCGGTGTCTCCATCTACAACCGGCAGACCGGCGAGTTCGAGTTCCGGCCCGGCCCGGTGTTCGCGAACATCGTGGTCGGCGACGAGATCAACCGCGCTTCGCCGAAAACGCAGTCGGCGCTGTTGGAATGCATGGAAGAGCACCAGGTCACCGTCGACACCAGCACCTACGAGCTCGACGAGCCGTTCATGGTGATCGCCACCCAGAACCCGATCGAAATGGAAGGCACCTACGCGCTGCCCGAAGCCCAGCGGGACCGCTTCACCGCACGGGTGTCCATCGGCTACCCCGACCAGCAGGCCGAGCTGGCCATGGTCGACGAGCACGCCGGGCACGACCCCCTGGCCGAGCTGCAGCCGGTGTCCGACGGCGAAACCGTGCACCGGCTCATCCAGACCGTGCGCAACGTGCACATGGCGCCCGAGGTCCGGCGGTACGCGGTGGACATCGCGGCGGCGACCCGGCAGGTGCCGGAGATCCGGCTCGGGGCCTCGCCACGCGCCACGCTGCAGCTGGTGCGCTCGGCGCGCGCGCAGGCGGCGTTGTCCGGCCGCGAGTACGTCGTCCCGGACGACCTGCACGCGGTCGCGGTCCCGGTGCTCGCGCACCGGCTCGTGCTCACCACCGAGGCACACGCGGCCCGGCGCTCGGCGACCGACGTCGTCCGCGCGGTGCTGCACCGGGTCCCGGTGCCGCAGGGGCAGACCCACCGCTGAGCCACGAAACCAGGCGCTAGTAGAAGAGAAACGCATGCTGCGTGCCCTGTCCGGCCTGACCACCCGCGGCCGCTGCCTCCTCGCCGCGGGGCTCGCCGCGGCGGCCTGTTCGTTCGTGCTCAACGAGCGGGATCTGTTGCGGGTGGCCGTGTTCGTGGTCGCGCTCCCGGTGCTGGTCGCCGTGTTCATCTCCGCCTCGCGGCTGCGGATCGGCGCCGCCCGTTCGCTGCACCCGGAGCGGGTCTCGGTGGGCTCGACCGGCGAGGTCCAGCTGGAACTGTGGCGCAGCGGCAGGCTCCCGGCGGGTGAGGTGCTGCTCGAGGACGGCGTGCCGTACGCGCTGGGCGCGCGGCCGCGGTTCGTCGTCGAGCGCCTGCCGCACGACCGCCGCGTCGCGCTGCGCTACCCGTTGCAGCCGGTGCTGCGCGGGATCCAGCAGGTCGGGCCGCTGCGCGCGACGATCACCGACCCGTTCGGGCTGTGCGAGTTCGAACGGGAGCTGATCGCGCACTCCCGGCTCGTCGTCGTGCCGCAGGTGTTCCCGTTGTGGGGGCTGCCCAGCGGCGCCGGCATCGGGGCCGGGGACGACGGCACCATCCGGCTGCACGCCGGGCAGGGCGAGCCGGACGTCATCGTGCGGCAGTACCGGATGGGCGACGATCTGCGGAAGGTGCACTGGCGGTCCACCGCGCGCCGGGACGAGATCATGGTGCGGGTCGAGGAACGGCCGTGGCGCGGCGGGACGACCGTGCTGCTCGATCACCGCGCGGCCGCGCATCACGGCGCGGGACCGGCGGCGAGCCTGGAGTGGGCGGTGTCGTTCGCCGCGTCCGTCGCGCTGCACCTGCGCCGCTCCGGCCACCACGTCCGGCTCGTCGGCGAGCACGGGGCCACCATCGCGGACACCCCCGCCGAGGGCGGCGACCACTACGACCACGTCGTGCTGGACGCGCTGGCCGCGCTGCAGCCCGCGCACCAGCGCGACATCACCCTCGGCCACGATCCGGCCGAGGGCCAGGAACTCGTCGCGGTGCTCGGCACCGTGAGCGCCGAATCGGTGCACGAGCTGGCCCGGTTCCGCCCGCGCGGTATCCGCAGCCTCGCCGTCCTGCTGGACACGCCGGGCTGGTCGGCGGGCGTCAACGGATCGCAGCAGCGCTCGGCCGCCACCGAGGACGCCGCCGAGCTGTTGCGTGCCGCGGGCTGGGGTGTCGTCGTCGCCGGGCCCGCCTCGCCGATGCCGCAGGTGTGGAGCGAACTGTGCCGGGCGGGCGCGGGCCGCGGCACGCTGATCGGGGGTGCCCGGTGACCGCCGCCGCACCTGCGCGCCCGCGTCCCACCGCGCCTCCTCCGGGGCCGAACCGCATGTCCGCCTGGGCGGCCAGCGTCGTCGCGCCGGTCGCGGCCGGGCTCGCGACGTTGTGCGCGGCCACGTCGCTGACCAGTGTCGTCGCGGGCTGGGCGTGGTTCGGTTATCTGCTCGTCGCCGTCGTGCTGATCGCGGCCACCGGGCTCGCGCTGCGCTCGCTGCGGGCACCGACGATCGTGGTCGGGCTCAGCCAGCTGCTCGTGCTGTTGTTCCTGATCACCGGTTCGTTCACCTCGCACGGCATCCTCAAGATCATTCCCGGCGCGCGGGCGCTCGACGAGCTGAGCCAGACGCTCGCGGCCTCGGCGGAGCAGATCCGGACCGGTCTGGCACCGGTGGACGGGACGCCGCCGATCCTGTGCCTGGTGACGATCGCGATCGGTCTCGTCGCGGTCCTGGTCGACACCCTCGCCGTGGGGGCCGCCCCCGGCGGCCCCGGGGCCGCGGCGGGGGGGGGGGGGGCGAACTCGCCGGGAGGGGGGGGGCGGGGGGGGGGGGTCTGGGTCGCGGGGGGGCGGGGGGGAGGGGGGGGAAC
>NZ_JBHYIQ010000137.1:5925-21814 GCF_042739895.1 Amycolatopsis sp. NPDC059021 | reverse complement strand
GCTCCCTGCACCCCCCCCGGCCCCCGGGGGGGGGGAGCCCGACACCCACCGGCCCCCCGCGCCCGCGCCCCCGTAGCGTCCCGTGGCGGGGTTCCGGTCGTTGCCGGTGCCTGCCACGGGACTCGCCGCCGGCGGCGGGCAGCTCCACGGGATCGACTGGCGACCGGTTCCCGCTGCCGCCGCCGTCGGCCGGGCGGTGGTCGTCGGCGACGACGTCTTCGGTCTGGGCGCGCACCTGCCCGTGCTGCCCGAGCTGCCATCGGCCGGCCTGCCCGACGCCGTTTTCGTCCAGGTCGATCCGCGCGGGCCGGTGCCCGAGGCCGCGCGGCGCGCGAGCCACGAGGTCCTGGCGATGATCCGGAACTGGCTGGGCGAAACCCGGTTCGCCACCGCGCGCCTGGTGTTCGTGACCCGGGGCACGGCCGAGCCGGTCACCCCGGCCGCGGTCGCCGCGTCCACCGTGCTGGGACTGGTGCGCTCCGCGCAAGCCGAGCACCCCGGCCGGTTCGGCCTGCTGGACCTCGGGGACGGGGTCCCGTCCGCGGGCCTGCTCGCCGCGGCGGCGGTGTCCGAACCGGAAACCCGGATACGGGACGGCGTCCTGCTCGCGCCCCGGCTCACCCGGATCGAGCCCGCGGCACCGGCGGCGGTCTGGGATCCGTCGGGCACGGTCCTGATCACCGGCGGCACCGGCGGACTCGGTGCCGCGGTGGCCAGGCATCTCGTGTCCGGTCACGGCGTGCGCAAGCTGGTACTGGCCGGCCGCCGGGGCAGCGCGCCGCTTTTGGCACGCGAACTGGCCGAGGCGGGCGCCGAGGTCCGTGTCGAAGCCTGCGACGTGGGCGACCGCGCGGCACTGGCCGGGCTCCTGGCGAGCATCACCGGACTCACCGGCGTGGTGCACGCGGCGGGCGTGCTGGACGACGGCATGGTGGACGCCCTCACCCCGGCGCGGCTCACGGAGGTGGCGCGTCCCAAAGCCGACGGCGCGTGGTATCTGCACGAGCTGACCCGCGAGCTGGACCTCACCGCGTTCGTGCTGTTCTCCTCGTCGGCGGGGCTGCTCGACGGCGCGGGGCAAGGAAACTACGCCGCCGCCAACACTTTCCTCGACGCCCTCGCCCGGCACCGGGCCGCGGCCGGGCTGCCCGCGACCTCGCTCGCCTGGGGCATGTGGTCGGACGCGGACGGCATGGCGGCCCGGCTCACGGACGCGGACGCGCGCCGCGTCGACCGGCTCGGCCTCGCCCCGCTCACCACGGCGGAGAATCTGGCCGCGTTCGACGCCGCGGTGGGCTCGGATGTGCCCGTCGTGGTACCGGCCCGGGTGGACCGGGCCGCCCTGCGCGCCCGAGCCGACGGCGTGCCCGCGCTGTTACGCGCGTTGGTCCCGGCCACCACGCCGGCGCCCCGGCCCGTCGCGGGCGAGCTGGGTGACCGGCTCGCCCGCCTCGGCGCCGCCGACCGCGACCGGCTCGTCGTCGACCTCGTCCGGACCCACACGGCGACCGTGCTCGGCCACGACGGCGCAGCCGCGATCGCTCCCGACCGCTCGTTCACCGACCTCGGGTTCGACTCGCTGGCCGCCGTCGAACTGCGCAACCTGCTACGGGCCCGCACCGGGCTCGCCTTGGCGCCCACCCTGGTCTTCGATCACCCGAGCCCCCGCGCGCTGGCAGGCCACCTCCTCGCCGAACTCACCGGCACCTCCGCCGCGTCCGTGCCCGCCGCGCCCGCACCGGCCCCGGCGGACGAGCCCATCGCGATCGTCGCGATGAGCTGCCGGTTCCCCGGCGGGGTGCGCTCCCCGGAGGATCTGTGGCGGCTGCTGATGGAGGAAACCGACGCGGTCACGGGGTTTCCCGCCGACCGCGGCTGGGACGTCGAGTCGCTCTACGACCCCGACGGCGCCCCCGGCACGACCTACGCGGCCGAAGGTGGCTTCCTGCACGACGCCGCCCTGTTCGACGCCGAGTTCTTCGAGGTCGGCCCTCGTGAGGCGCGGGCGATGGATCCGCAGCAGCGGCTGCTGCTGGAAACCGCGTGGGAGGCGCTGGAACGCGCCGGGATCGACCCGCACAGCCTGCGCGGCAGCCGGACCGGCGTGTTCGCGGGCGTGATGTACCACGACTGGGCCACCAGGCTCGGCCCCGACGTGCCCGAAGAGCTGGCCGGGTACCTGGGCAACGGCAGTCTCGCCAGTGTCGTGTCCGGCCGGGTCGCCTATACGCTCGGCCTGGAAGGGCCGACGGTCACGGTGGACACCGCGTGCTCGTCGTCGCTGGTCGCCCTGCACTGGGCGATTCAGGCGCTGGTACGCGGCGAGTGCACGCTGGCGCTGGCCGGCGGTGTCACCGTGATGTCCACACCGGACACCTTCGTGGACTTCAGCACGCAGCGGGGCCTGGCCGCGGACGGGCGGTGCAAGTCGTTCGCCGCGGCGGCCGACGGCACCGGCTGGGGCGAAGGGGCGGGCATGCTGCTCGTCGAGCGGCTGTCCGACGCGATCGCCAACGGGCATCCCGTGCTCGCCGTGGTGCCCGGCTCCGCGGTCAACCACGACGGCGCCAGCAACGGCCTCACCGCGCCCAACGGCCGTTCCCAGCAGCAGGTCATCCGCCGGGCGCTGACCGTCGCGGGCCTCGGACCGTCCGATGTGGACGCTGTCGAGGGGCACGGCACCGGCACCGCGCTGGGCGACCCCATCGAGGCGAGCGCGCTGCTCGCCACCTACGGCAAGGACCGCGCGACACCGTTGTGGCTGGGCTCGGTCAAGTCCAACATCGGGCACACCCAGGCCGCGGCCGGCGTCGCCGGGATCATCAAGACGGTTCTCGCCCTGCGCCACGGTGTCCTGCCGAGAACGCTGCACGTGGACGCGCCTTCGCCGCGGGTGGACTGGTCGGCCGGGTCGGTCGCGCTGCTGACCGGGGCCACGCCGTGGCCCGCCGTGGACCGGCCGCGCCGGGCCGGGGTGTCGTCGTTCGGCATCAGCGGTACCAACGCGCACGTCATCGTCGAACAGGCACCGCCGGTGCCCGCGCCGGAGCCGGCAGGCCCTGCCGAGGCCGTGGCGCGGCCCTTCGTGCTCAGCGGGCACACCCCGGCCGCGCTCGCCGCCCAGGCCGCCCGCTTGCGGGCATATCTGGCCGGCCGCCCGGAATCGCCGCTGGACGCGGTGGCGAGGACACTGGCGACCGGGCGGGCGGCGCTGTCCCACCGGGCCGCGGTGATCGCCGCCGACCACACCTCGCTGGTGCGGGGACTCGGCGCGCTCGCGGAGTCCGGTGTGTCCGCCGAGGTGGTGCGCGGCACCGGTTCCGAGGGCAGGCTCGGGTACCTGTTCGCCGGGCAGGGGACCCAGCGCGCCGGCATGGGCACGGAACTGGCCGCCGCGTTCCCGGCGTTCGCCGACGCCTTCGCCGAGATCGCCGCCGGGTTCGACGGCCTGCTCGACCTGCCGCTGCGCGTCGCCATGGCCGATCGCGCGCTGCTGGACCGGACCGGCCACACCCAGTGCGCCCTGTTCGCGGTCGAGGTCGCGCAGTTCCGGCTGCTCGAATCCTGGGGCGTGACATCGGACGTGCTGGCGGGGCACTCCATCGGCGAGATCGCCGCCGCGCATGTGGCCGGGGTGCTGACGCTGCCCGACGCGTGCGCGCTCGTCGCGGCCCGCGGCACGCTCATGGACACCCTGCCCGGCGGCGCGATGATCGCGCTCACCGCGTCGGAGGCCGAGGTGCGGCCGCTCGTCGCGGGCCGTCTCGACGCCGGCATCGCGGCTGTCAACGGCCCCGGCTCCGTTGTGGTGTCCGGTACCCCGAACGCCTGCGCCGAGATCGCCGCGCTCGCCGGGGGAGAGAGCCGCCGGCTGAACGTCGCCCAGGCGTTCCACTCTCCGCTGGTGGAACCGATTCTCGCCGAGTTCGCCGCGGTGGTCGCCGAGATCGACCTGCGCCCGCCGACTGTTCCGGTCGTCTCCACGGTCACCGGGCGGCTCGCCCGTGCCGAGGATCTGTGCTCCCCGGAGTACTGGGTGCAGCACGTCCGCGACACCGTCCGGTTCGCCGACGCCGTGGGCACCATGTACGCCGAGGGCGTCACGACGTTCCTGGAGATCGGACCGGACCGGGTCCTGTCCGCGCTGGGCGGCGAATGCGTCCCCGGCGACGCGGCGGCGTTCGTTTCGCTGGCCCGGCGCGACCGGCCGGAGGCCGTCGAAGCGATGACCGCGGTCGCGCGGCTGCACGTCCGCGGCGTACGTCCCGATTGGGCCGCGGTGCTCGGCGCCGGCCCGCGGATTCCGTTGCCCACGTATGCGTTCCAGCACAAGCGATACTGGATCGACGCCGGGAAACGGCGCGGGAACGCCGGTGCCGTCGGCCAGGTCGCCGCGGCGCATCCGATGCTCGGCGCGGTGGTCGCGCTGCCGGACTCGGACGGGGTGCGGCTCACCGGCGTGGTGTCCGTGCGGGCCCAGCCCTGGCTGGCCGACCACGTGGTCGACGGCGTGATCCTGGTGCCGGGCACCGGATTCGTCGAGCTCGCGGTCCGCGCGGCCGACGAGGCGGGCTGCCCGGTCGTGGACGAGCTGACCCTCGAAACCCCGCTCGTGCTTTCCGCGCGGGACGCGGTCGCGGTCCAGGTCGTCGTCGGCCCGCTCGAGGGACATCGCCGGACCATCGCCGTCTACTCCCGGCCCGACGACGTCGACAGTGCCGAGTGGACCAGGCACGCCACGGGCACGCTGTCCACCCGGCCGCGCCGCGCCGCGGCTGGTCTCGCCGAGTGGCCGCCGAGCGGTGCCGAGCCGATCGACGTCGCCGACGCCTATCCGCGGCTCGCCGAGCGCGGCTACGGCTACGGCCCGGCGTTCCAGGGACTGCGCGCGGCGTGGCGGCGGGGCGACGAGGTGTTCGCCGAGGTCGTGCTGCCCGCCGCCACGCCGGCGACCGGCTACCGCCTGCATCCGGCGTTGCTCGACGCGGCCATGCACGCCGATCTGCTGGACGACGGCACCGGTCCGACACTCCTGCCGTTCGTGTGGTCCGGGGTCGCGGTACACGCCGACGGGGCCGCCGGGCTCCGGGTGCGGATCACCCGGCTGGACGGTGCCGAGGTTTCCGCGATCGAGGTCGCCGACGCGGCGGGCAACCCGGTCGCCACCATCGGAAACCTTGTGTCCCGTCCGATCGCCGGCGGGCAGCTCGCCGTCGCGAGTGCGGAGCCGCTGTATCGCGTCGACTGGCAGCCGCTCCCGGTCGAGCCCGCGTCCCCGGCCGGATGGGTCGTCCCCGGCGAGATCACCGGCAGCGCCGAACCCGAGGTCGTCGTGCTGGACGCCGAAGTGTCCGATGAGGACGTTCCGGTGGCGGTGCACGCCACCGTCACCGGAATCCTGGCCACGGTCCAGGATCTGCTGGCCAGGTTCGGCGAGACCCGCATCGTGGTCCGCGCTCGTCATGACGCGCTGACGCAGGCCCCGGTCTGGGGACTGATCCGGGCGGCGCGGGCGGAACACCCCGGCCGGTTCGTGCTCGTCGACACCGACAGCGACGACCGGGGCCTGCCGGCAGGCGTGCTCGCCGCAGGCGAGCCCGAAGCGATGATCCGTGACGGGCAGGTCTTCGTCCCGCGCCTGACGAGGATGGCCGACCCCGGTGGGCAGGCGCCGTGGACCGCGGGCGGCACCGTCCTGATCACCGGCGGCACGGGCGGTCTCGGCAAGCTCGTCGCCCGCCATCTGGTCACCGCGCACGGCGTGCGGCACCTCGTACTGGCCGGCCGGCGCGGCATGGCGGCGCCCGGCGCCGCGGAGTTCCGTGCCGAGCTCACCGGCCTCGGCGCGGACGTGGCGGTCGTCGCCTGTGACGTCGCCGACCGGGCCTCGCTCGCCGCCGTGATCGCCGGCATCCCGGCCGCCCATCCGCTGACCGGCGTCGTGCACGCGGCGGGCATCGCGGACGCCGGCACCATCGAATCACTGACCAGTGAACAGGTTTCGTCGGTGCTCGAGGCCAAAGTGGACGGTGCGTGGCATCTGCACGAGCTGACCCGCGAGCTGGACCTCACCGCGTTCGTGCTGTTCTCCTCGGCGGGCGGGCAGGTCCTCGCCGCGGGCCAGGCGAACTACGCGGCGGCCAACGTGTTCCTCGACGCGCTGGCCCGGCACCGCCGCGACGCGGGTCTCCCGGCCGTCGCGCAGGCGTGGGGACTGTGGGCGGAGAACACCGGCCTCGGCGGCGAACTGGGCGATGGCGACCTGCGGCGAATGGCCCGGCTCGGGTTGCCCGCCATCACCGCCGCGGAAGGGCTGGCGCGCTTCGACATGGCCGTGCGGGCCACGGAACCGGTCGTGGCGCCCCTGACGATCGACCGGGTCGCGTTGCGCGCCCGTACCGGCGAACTGCCCGCGCTGCTGCGGGGCCTGGTGCCCGCGCCGGTCCGGCGCGCGGCGGCGAGCGCGCCGGCGGCGGGGGAGTCCTCCCTGGCCCGGACGCTGGCCGGGCAGTCCGGCGCCGAACAGGACCGGATTCTGCTCGACCTGGTCCTCACCCATGTCGCGGCCGTGCTCGGGCACGACGGGGCCACCGCGGTCGACAGCGGCCGCCCGTTCAAGGAGCTGGGTTTCGACTCGCTGGCCGCCGTCGAGCTGCGCGACACGCTCGGCGCCGCCACCGGCTTGACGCTGCCCGCGACGCTGGTGTTCGACCACCCGACCGCGACCGCCGTGGCCGCCTTCGTCAAGGGCAAGGTCCTCGGCGCGGCGGGGCCGGTGCGCGAAGCGCCGGTAGCGGCGGTCTCCCGTGACGAACCGATCGCGATCGTCGGCATGGCCTGCCGCTATCCCGGCGACGTCGGTACACCGGACGACCTGTGGCGGATCCTGCGCGACGGCACCGATGCCGTCACCCCGATGCCTGCCAACCGTGGCTGGGACATCGACGGTCTCTACGATCCGGAGCCCGGCAAGCGCGGCAAGACCTATGCGCGGGAAGGCGGCTTCCTGCACCGTGCCGCCGACTTCGATCCCGGCTTCTTCACCATCGGCCCGCGTGAGGCGCTGGCGATGGATCCCCAGCAGCGGCTGCTGCTGGAGATCTCCTGGGAGGCCGTCGAACGGGCGCGCATCGACCCGCGTTCCCTGCGCGGCACCACGACCGGTGTCTTCGCGGGCGCGATGTACGACGACTACGGATCGAGGCTCGAAGGCGCGCCCGCGGACGTCGCGGCCTATCTGGCCAACGGCAGCTCCGGGGCGGTGGTCTCCGGCCGGGTCTCCTACGCGCTCGGTCTGGAAGGGCCGTCGATGACGATCGACACGGCCTGTTCGTCGTCGCTGGTGACCGTGCACCTGGCGGCCCAGGCGCTGCGGGCGGGGGAATGCTCGCTGGCACTCGCCGGCGGCGTCACCGTGCTGTCCAAGCCGGATCTGTTCGTCGACTCCAGCAGGCAGGGTGTGCTCGCCCCGGACGGGAGGTCCAAATCGTTCGCGGCGGCCGCCGACGGCGTCGGCTGGGCCGAGGGGGCCGGGATGCTGCTGCTGGAACGGCTTTCCGACGCACGGCGCAACGGTCATCCGGTGCTGGCCGTCATCCGGGGCAGCGCGGTCAACCAGGACGGCGCTTCCAACGGGCTCACCGCGCCCAACGGCCCGTCGCAGGAACGGGTCATCCGGGCCGCGCTGGCCGCCGCCGGGCTGCGAGCGTCCGAAGTGGACGCGGTGGAGGCACACGGCTCGGGCACCCGGCTCGGCGACCCGATCGAGGCGCAGGCCCTGCTGGCCACCTACGGCCAGGACCGCGCCGAGCCGCTGTGGCTGGGCTCGGTCAAGTCGAACATCGGCCACGCCCAGGCCGCGGGCGGCGTCGCCGCCATCATCAAGGTGGTGCTGTCGCTGCGCAACGAGCTGCTGCCCAAGACCCTGCACGTCGACGCGCCCTCGCCGCACGTGGACTGGTCGGCCGGTTCGGTCGGGCTGCTCGCCGAGGCGCGGCACTGGCCGCGGACGGGCCGCCCGCGCCGGGCGGGGGTGTCGTCGTTCGGCATCAGCGGCACCAACGCGCACGTGATCATCGAGGAGGCGCCTGCCGGGCCGCCGGCCGGCACCGGGGACAGGGCCATGCCGGCGCCGGTCCCGCTGCCCATCGCGGCGGCCACGCGGGACGCGCTGCGTGACCAGGCCGCCCGGCTCGCCGAGCACCTGACCCTCGGCCAGGATCTGATCGACGTGGGCTACTCGCTGGCCACCACCCGTGCCGCCCTCGATCACCGGGCTGTCGTGCTCGCGGCCGACCGGGCGAGCGCCGTCCAGGCGCTGTCGGACATCGCCGCCGGAAACGTCCCCGCCACCGCGACGGTGGACACGGCGCGTTCCGGGGCGGTCAGCGCGTTCCTGTTCACCGGACAGGGATCCCAGCGCCTCGGCATGGGCCGCGCTCTGTACACCACCTTCCCGCGATTCGCGGCGGCCATGGACGAACTGTGCGACCGGCTCGACGGCGAGCTCGAGCGGCCGCTGCGCGAGGTCATGTGGGCCGAGCCGGAAACCGCGGACGCCGCGCTGCTCGACCGGACCGATTTCACCCAGTGCGCGGTGTTCGCGGTCGAGGTCGCCCTGTTCCGGTTGCTGGAGTCCTGGGGCGTCACCCCGGACCTGATGGCGGGACACTCCGTCGGCGAGATCGCCGCGGCGCACGTGGCGGGCGTGTTCTCCGTGGCGGACGCGTGCACGCTGGTCGCGGCGCGCGGACGGTTGATGCGTGAGCTGCCCGCCGGGGGTGCCATGGTGGCCGTCGACGCCACCGAGGACGCGGTCCGCGCGGAATCGGCCGGTCTGTCCGATGTGGACATAGCGGCGGTGAACGGGCCGGACGCGGTGGTGCTGTCCGGGCGGCAGGACGCGGTGCTCGCCGTCGCGGGCAGGCTGGCCGGGCGCGGTCACCGGACCCGGCGGCTGCGGGTCTCGCACGCCTTCCACTCACCGCTGATGGAGCCGATGCTGGCGCGGTTCCGCGCGGTCGCCGACGGACTGTCCTATCGGGAGCCGTCGATCCCGGTCGTGTCCACGGTCACCGGTACCGTGGCGACGGAACTGGCTTCGCCCGGTCACTGGGTCCGGCACGTGCGCGGGACCGTCCGTTTCGCGGACGCCGTACGGCGGCTGGCGGCGGCGGGGGCGACGCGGTTCGTCGAGGTCGGTCCGGACGCCGTCCTCACCGGCATGGCGTCCGCCTGCCTCCCGGACGCCGAGGTCACGGTCCATCCCACGCTGCGCCGGAACCGGGACGAGAACACCTGCGTGCTGAGCGCGATCGCCGCGCTGCACGCGGCGGGAAGCCGGGTCGGCTGGCACGAGGTCTACGCAGGCCGGGGTGCTCGCGCGGTCGATCTGCCGACCTATGCCTTCCAGCACAAGACATACTGGCTCGACCCGATACCCGCCACGGCGGACGCCGCCGCGGCCGGTGCGCGCGCGGTGCGGCATCCGCTGCTCGGCGCGGCCGTGGAACTGCCGGACACCGGTGGCGTCGTGTTCACCGGCCTGCTGACGGCGGACAGCCGGTCCTGGCTGGGCGATCACGTCGTGCACGGGCAGAAGCTGGTGCCCGGTACGGCTTTCGTCGAGATGGCGTTGCACGCGGGCGGCGAGGCGGGCTGCCCCGTGATCGAGGAACTCACCCACCGCGCGCCGCTCCTCCTGCCGGACCGGGGTGCGGTCACGGTCCGGGTCCTCGTCGGCGCGCTGGTGGACGGCCGCCGGTCGCTCTCGGTCTACTCGCGGCCGGAAGGCGCCGCGCCGGACACCGAGTGGACCTCGCACGTCTCGGGCACGCTCGGCCCCGAGACCCCGCCCGCCACGGAGCCGCTGCGGTGGCCGCCCGACGGCGCCGAGGCGATCGACATCGCCGGTGGCTACGACCGCCTGCGTGAACTCGGCTACGACTACGGCCCGGCGTTCCGGAACCTGCGCGCGGTGTGGCAGCGGGACGACCAGGTCTTCGCCGAAGTCGCGCTCGCCGGGGAAACCGCGGGGCCGGAGTTCGGCATCCACCCGGCCTTGCTGGACTCGGCGCTGGGGGCGATGGACTACCTGGCCGGCGGGCCCGGCAGGCTGGCGGAGGCCACGGTGCCGTTCGCGTGGACCGGCGTCGCGCTGCACGCCGTCGGCGCGTCGGCGCTGCGTGTCCGTGTCCGGGCGGCCGGTGGCCCGGACACGGCGGCTCTCGAACTGTTCGATACCGCCGGCGTACCGGTCGCGACCGTCGGGTCGCTGGTGACCCGGCCGGTGACCGCCGACCAGGTGCGCGGGGACGTGCGCGCTCCCGAATCGCTGTACCGCGTCGAGTGGCGTCCGATGTCCTCAGTGGACAGACCGGTGGGCGGCGCGGTGGTGGTCGGGCCGGACGACCTCGGTCTCGGTGTGCCCGCCCATCCGGATCTCGGGCGGCTGCTCGCCGAACGGGACACCGTAGGAGACCTCGTGGTCCTGACCTGCGCGGCGCCACCGGGCGACGTGCCCGCGGCGGCCCGTGCCGTCACGCACGACCTGCTGGCCACGCTGCGCGCGTGGATCGCCGAACCGCGCTGCCAGGCCGCCCGGCTCGTCGTCGTCACGCGGGACGTGGCGAGCACGCCGTCGCTGGCACCGGTGTGGGGTCTGGTCCGGGCCGCGCAGGCCGAGCACCCCGGCAGGTTCGTGCTCGCCGACATCGACGATGCGGCCGAGTCGGCGCGGGCACTGCCCGGTGTCGTCGCGTCCGGTGAGCCGGAGGTGTCGATCAAGGCGGGCAGGGCGCGGGTGCCCCGGCTCGGCCGGGTGTCCACTGTGGAGGAAAAGGCCGAATGGCGGTCCGGGGGCACGGTGCTGATCACCGGCGGTACCGGTCTGCTCGGCGCGCATCTCGCGCGGCATCTCGTCGCCACGCGGGGTGTCCGTCACCTGGTCCTGACCAGCAGGCGCGGGCTCGCCGCCCCCGGCGCGCCCGAACTGGCGGGCGAACTCGCCGAGCTGGGCGCTTCGGTCACGGTCGCCGCGTGCGATGTCACCGACCGCGCGGCTCTGCGTGACCTGCTCGCGGCGATTCCGGCCGGACATCCGCTCACCGCGGTGGTGCACGCGGCGGGACTCATGGACAGCGCGGTGATCGGCGCGCTGACCGGCGACCAGCTCGACGCCGTGTTCCGGGTCAAGGTGGACGCGGCGTGGCACCTGCACGAACTGACCCGCGATCACGACCTGGCCGCGTTCGTCCTGTACTCCTCCGTCGGCGGCCTGATCCTGCCCGCCGGGCAGGCCAACTACGCCGCGGCCAACGTGTTCCTCGACGCGCTCGCCACCCACCGCCGTGCGCTCGGGCTGCCGGGCACCGCGCTGGCGTGGGGGCCCTGGGAGGGATCCGGCGAGCAGGTCGACCGTGACCGGCTGGAGCGCGCGGGTGTGCGGGAACTGACCGCGGCCGACGGGCTCGCGCTGTTCGACGCGGCGCTCGCCGCGCCGGATCCGGTCCTGGTACCGGTCGTGCTCGGCCCCTCCGGTGCGGCGGAACCGCCCGCGCTGCTGCGCGACCTCGCCTTCCGGCCGGCGATCAAGCGGGTCGTGACGGCGGTGGCCGGGGCCGAGGCCCCGGACGCGGTGCGCGACCGGCTCGCCGGGCTGCCTGCCGGCGAACGGGAGCGGGCCGTGCTGGAACTGGTGCGCGGGCACACGGCGGCCGTGCTCGGTCACGAAGACGGGCGTGCCGTCGATCCGCTCAAGGGATTCACCGACCTCGGCCTGGATTCGCTGGCGGCGCTGGAACTGCGCAACCGGCTCGCCGCGGCCACCGATCTGCGGCTGCCCGCCACGCTGATGTTCGACTACCCGAGCCCGGTGCCGCTCGCCCGGCACCTGCTCGCCGAACTCTTCCCGGAGGAGCAGGCGTCCGGGCCGTCGCCGGAGAACGAGTTCCGGGAGATGGCCGTCGAAGACCTGGTGCGCGCGGCGTACGTCCGCGGTGACACGGGGGAATGAGGGGAATCCGCATGGCCGACGCACCGTCCCGGGAAGAGCTCGTCGAAGCGTTGCGGGTGACGCTCGCGGAGAACGAGCGGCTGCGCCGGGGAAACGACCGGGGACCCGTGGCGATCATCGCCATGGCGAGCCGCTATCCCGGTGGAGTCGCCGCGCCGGAGGATCTCTGGCGGCTGGTGCGCGACGAAGCCGACGCCATCGGCGAGTTCCCGGCCGATCGCGGCTGGGACGTCGAGGGCCTCTACGACCCGCGACCGGGTACCGCGGGCCGGACGTATACGCGGCACGGCGGGTTCCTGCCCGGCGCCGCCGACTTCGATCCCGGGTTCTTCGGTATCGCGCCGCGGGAGGCGCTGGCGATGGATCCGCAGCAACGGCTGCTGCTGGAGACGTCGTGGGAGGCCTGCGAACGGGCCGGCATCGTGCCCGCCGCGCTGCGCGGCAGCCGGACCGGCGTCTTCGCGGGCGTGATGTACCACGACTACGGCGCGGGGACCAGTGACGGCAGCCTGGTTTCCGGCCGGATCGCTTACACACTCGGTCTCGAGGGACCGGCGATCACCGTCGACACGGCCTGTTCCTCTTCACTGGTCGCCCTGCATTGGGCGGTCCAGGCGCTGCGGCGCGGGGAGTGCCCGCTCGCGCTGGTGGGCGGCGTCACGGTGATGGCGGCGCCCGACATGTTCGTCTACTTCGGCGAGCAACGCGGGCTGGCCCCGGACGGCCGTTGCCGGGCGTTCGCCGGTGCCGCGGACGGCGTCGGGCTCGCCGAAGGCGCGGGTGTGCTGCTGCTGGAGCGGCTGGCCGACGCCCGGCGCAACGGACATCCGGTGCTCGCGGTGGTCCGGGGCTCCGCGGTGAATGCGGACGGCGCCAGCAGCGGCCTGACCGTTCCCCACGGACCCGCGCAGCAGCGCGTCATCACCCAGGCACTGGCCGACGCCGGGCTGAGACCGTCCGATGTGGACGCGGTCGAAGGGCATGGCACCGGTACCACGCTGGGCGATCCGATCGAGGCACAGGCCTTGCTGGCCACCTACGGCCAGGACCGCGCCGAGCCGCTGTGGCTGGGCTCGGTGAAGTCGAACATCGGCCACACCCAGGCCGCGGCGGGCATCGCGGGTGTGCAGAAGATGGTGCTCGCGATGCGGCACGGCCTGCTGCCGAAGACCTTGCACGTGGACGAGCCCACGCCGCACGTGGACTGGACGGCGGGCGCGGTGCGGTTGCTCACCGGGCAGCGGGAGTGGCCTGCCGGGGAGCGGCCGCGCCGGGCCGGGGTGTCGTCGTTCGGCATCAGCGGCACCAACGCGCACGTGATCATCGAAGAAGCGGACCCGGACGAGCCGGGCACCGGCTCCGCGTGGCCGGCCGGGGTGCCTGTCCCGTTGCCGGTGTCCGGGCACACCGCCGAAGCGGTGCGGGCACAGGCATCGCGGTTGCTCGGCCGGACCGCGGCCGCGCCCGACGTCGGGTACACGCTGGCCACGGCCCGTACGCAGCTGGAACATCGCGCGGTGGCCTTCGATGAGGACGGACTGCGTGCCCTCGCCCAGGACAGGCCATCGGATCTGGTCGTGCGGGCGAGCGCGGACCAGGCCGCACTCACGGCGTTCCTGTTCTCCGGGCAGGGCGGGCAGCGGCCCGGCATGGGAACCGGCGCCGCGGCCGCGTTCCCGGTGTTCGCCGACACCTTCGCCACGGTGTGCGCCGAACTGGACAGGTATCTCGACCGGCCCATCCGGGACGTGATCCGGCACGACGCCGCCGCGCTCGACCGGACCGGCCAGACCCAGCCCGCGGTGTTCGCCGTGCAGGCCGCGTTGTTCCGGTTGCTGGAATCCTGGGGGCTGACACCGGATCTGCTGATCGGCCACTCCATCGGTGAGCTGGCCGCGGCCCATGTCGCGGGTGTCTGGTCGTTGACCGACGCCTGCCGGCTGGTGACCGCCAGGGCGCGGCTGATGCAGGCACTGCCCGGTGGAGCCATGCTCGCCGTCGAGGCGGGCGCCGACGAGATCGAGCCGTGGCTGGGGCCGTCGACGGGGATCGCGGCGATCAACGGACCGCGGTCGGTCGTCGTTTCGGGCGCCGAAGACGCGCTGCGGGCCATGGCCGGGCGTTTTCCCGGGCGTCGCACGAAATGGCTGAAGGTCTCGCACGCGTTCCACTCGCCGCTGATGGAACCGATGCTCGCCGACTTCGCCGCGGTAGCCCGCGAAGTTACCTATACGCCGCCGTCGATTCCCATTGTGTCCACTGTGTACGGACGACGGGCGGAGGCCGGGGAACTGGCTTCGCCCGAGTACTGGGTCCGGCACGTCCGTGACACCGTCCGCTTCCACGACGCCGTGCTGGCCGCGCAGGCCGAAGGCGCGACCAGGTTCGTCGAGCTGGGGCCGGACGCGACGCTGGCTCCGCTGGTGACGGACGCCGTCCCGGCGATGCGTCGCGACCGCGAAGAGCCGCGCCAGATCCTCACCGCGCTCGCCTCGGCCCACGTCGCGGGCGCGCCGGTCCGGTGGCACGCGGTGTTCGCCGGCAGCGGCGCACGCCGCGTCGACTTGCCCACGTATGCCTTCCAGCGCAAGCGATACTGGATGGACGCGCCCCTCGGCGGGGACGCCGGCCTGGCCCGTGCCGGCCAGATCGCGGCGGAGCATCCACTGCTCGGTGCCGTGGTCGCCCTGCCGGATACCGGCGGTGTCGTGCTGACCGGCGCGGTGTCCGTGCGTAGCCACCCGTGGCTCGGTGAGCACGTCGTGCAGGGGTCGGTCCTGTTCCCCGGCACGGCCTTCGTCGAACTGGCCGTTCGCGCGGCCGACGAGGTGGGCTGCGGGCACCTCGACGAGCTGACCATCCTGGCCCCGCTGGTCCTGCCCGAGCACGGTGTCGTGGCGCTCCGCGTCACCATCGGCGCCGAGGACGGCACCGGCCGGCGGCCACTGGCCATTCACGCCAGGGAGACGGGGGAGTGGACGTGTCAGGCGAGCGGGACGGTGTCGCGGCACGAGGAACCGCCCGCCGCCTTCCCCGCGGTGTGGCCGGTGCCCGACGCCACTCCGGTCGACGTCACCACGCGCTACCCCGATCTCGTCCACCAGGGTTTCGACTACGGCCCCGCCTTCCAGGGCCTGCGGGCGGCGTGGGTACGGGACAAGGAGATCTTCGCCGAGGTGAGCCTGCCCGACCCGGGTGACGGCCGCTTCGGCCTGCACCCGGCACTGCTCGACGCCGCGCTGCACACCGTCGGCCTGGTCGGCGGCGACCGGCCGGTGCTGCCGTTCTCCTGGACCGGCGTCACGCTGCACGCGACAGGCGCCTCGGCGCTGCGCGCGCGGATCGTCTACTCGGGCGACGACGAGATCTCGGTGACCGCGACCGATCCGGCCGGGCGGCCGGTCCTCTCCGCCAGGTCACTCGCCCTGCGCCCGATCACCGCGGGCGGGCCGGGCGCCGCCGGCTTCCTGTACCGGGTCGAGTGGCCACAGTGGACGGTACGGCAGGCGGGACCGCCGCCGGCGTACGCGGTACTCGGCACGGATGATCTCGGCCTGGGGGGCGCGGTGTATCCCGGCCTCGCGGAACTGGGCCAGGCGATCGACGAGGGAAACGCGCCGGGGATGGTCTTCGTCGCGTGCTCCGGTGGCGAAGGCGACCTTCCCGGTGCGGCGCGGGCCGCGGCCGACCGGATGCTGGCACTGGCGACGGCGTGGGTCGGCGACAGGCGGTTCGCCGGTATCCGGCTCGTCCTCGTGACGTGGGGGGGGGGGGGGGGGGGGCCGCCCCGCGCCGAGCGGGGGCGCGACCCCGCCCCCCCCGGGGGGGGGGGGGGGGGGGGGGGGGGCGCGGGCAACACACCCGACCGGAACAGTC
>NZ_JBHYIQ010000137.1:4139-5915 GCF_042739895.1 Amycolatopsis sp. NPDC059021 | reverse complement strand
CGCGCGGGGGGGGGGGCGGGGGGGGGGGGGGGGGGGGGCCGCGGGGGGGGGGGGTGTCCGGGTCCTCCCTGGGGGCCGGGCGGGGCCGCCGCCCCGCCCCCGCACGAAGGAGTCGCGGACCTCGCCCGGTCGCCGGTGTGGGGCGTGCTGCGTACGGCACAGCTGGAATACCCCGGCACCTTCGTTACCGTGGACATCGACGACAGCGCGCTCCCGGTCTCCGGGCTATGGGCGGCGATCGAGGCGGGCGAACCCGCTTGCGCCGTCCGCGGCGGGGAGCTGCGGGTCCCGCGCCTCGCCCGCGCCGAGGTCCGTCCCGCGCGCCCCGTCGACCTGCCCGGCACCGTCCTGGTGACCGGGGGCACGGGGGTGCTGGGCGCCCACGTCGCCCGCCATCTCGTCACCACGCACGGCGTCCGGCGGCTGGTGCTGGTCAGCAGGCGGGGCATGGCCGCGCCCGGCGCCACCGGGCTGCACGCGGAACTGACCGGCCTCGGTGCCGACGTCACCATCGCGGCCTGTGACATCACCGACCGGGCCGCGCTCGGGAACCTGCTCGCCGGACTGCCGTCGTTGTGCGCGGTCGTGCACACCGCGGGGGTCGTCGACGACGGCGTCCTGACGGCTCTGACGCCGCGACGGATGGCGGACGTCCTCAAGCCCAAGGTCGACGCGGCCTGGCACCTGCACGAGCTGACCGCCGATCGTGCTCTCACCGCGTTCGTGCTGTTCTCCTCCGCGGGCGGCACGCTCGGCGCCGCCGGGCAGGCCAACTACGCCGCCGCCAATGTGTTCCTCGACGCGCTGGCCTGCCACCGCCGGGCACTCGGCCTGCCCGCGGTCGCGCTGGCCTGGGGCCTGTGGTCGGACGGCGGGATGTCCGGGGCCCTGCCGGAGACCGACCTCGTCCGGATGGCCAGGTCCGGCGTGCTCGGACTGTCCATTGCGGACGGACTGGCCCTGCTGGATCTCGCCTTGTGCGCGGACGAGCCCGCGCTGGTGCCGGTGCGCCTCGATCTCTCCGCGGTCCGCGACGAAACCCCTGCCATGCTCCGGGCACTGCTGCCGGGCCATGGGCGGAGGGTCGCCGCGTCCGCGCCGGACGATAGCGAGTGGTCGCGGCTGTCCCGGCTGTCCGGCGCGGACCTGGACGAAGCGCTGCTGGAGCTGGTCCGCCGCACCGCGGCCGCCGTTCTCGGCCATGACGACGCCGCCGCCGTCGATCCGCGAAAAGGCTTCCTGGAACTGGGTTTCGACTCGTTGACCGCCATCGAGCTGCGAAACCGGCTCGGCGGCGTCACCGGCATGCGGTTCCCGGTGACCTTGATCTTCGACCACCCCTCGCCCGCCGCCGTCGCCGGGCTGATCCGGGACGGGCTGGTCACGGCGGACCGCGTCCCGGTCGAGGAGTACCTGGCGGAGCTGGAAGCCGCGCGGGACACCCTGGACGAGGCCGAACGCGCCCGCGTCGGCGCGCGGCTGCGGGCCCTCGTGGCGGCCTGGGGCGATTCCGGCGTCGCGGATCTCGACCTGGCCGGCACGGAGGAACTGTTCGACATCGTCGAAGCGGAACTGAACGGCCACGACGGGAGCTGATGCCCGGTGCGCGGCCGGTGGTCGCGCACCGGGCATCAGCGCGGTCCGGGAACCGGCGGGCGGGTGAGGTGAAGGCGCGCCCGGCGGGGGGGGGGGGGGGGGGCGCGGGGGGGGGGGGGGGGGGGGGCGCGGCGGGCCGCCCCCCCCCGCGGCGCGGGGGGGGGGGGGGGCGGGCGGCGC
>NZ_JBHYIQ010000137.1:1324-4129 GCF_042739895.1 Amycolatopsis sp. NPDC059021 | reverse complement strand
CTGGACCTGCCCCGCCCCCCGGGGTTCTGCAGCCCGGGGCCGCGCCGGGTGGCCCCCCCCCGCCAACCGCCGCGGTCCGGGACCCGGCGGGGGGGTGAGGTGACGGCGCGCCCGGCGGTCGGCGATGACATCGCCGATGATGGTGTCGAGAGTGCGCACGGGCTCGAAGCCGATGAGGTTCGCGGCTTTGGCGCAGTCCGGGACGCGCCGCTGCATGTCCTCGAAGCCCTCGCCGTAGGCTTCCCGGTAGGGCACCTCGACCACCCGGCTGCCCGAACCCGTCGCGGAGATGACGGCCGCCGCCAGGTCGCCGATCGTGATCGGCCGTGGGTTGCCGAGGTTGAACACGGTGCCATGGGCGTTTTCGTTCGCCAGCAACGCGACCAGCGCGGGGACGATATCGGCTACGTGGCAGAAGCAGCGTACTTGCCGCCCGTCACCGAAAACCGTGACGGGCTCGCCCGTCAGCGCCTGGGTCACGAACCGGGGGACCACCATGCCGTAGTGCCCGGTCTGCCGTGGCCCGACGGTGTTGAACAGGCGCACGATCACCGATCGCACGCCGTATTCCTTGGCGTACAGGTAGGCGTAGGTCTCGTCGAGGGCCTTGGCCTCCGCGTACGACCACCGGGTGCGCAGCGGCGAGCCGAGCACCCGGTCGGCCTCCTCGGTCAGCCCGTCCGCGGTGTTCTTGCCGTACACCTCGCTCGTGGACGCCACCAGGATCGGGAGGTTCCTGCGACGGACGGCTTCCAGCATCGTCTCGGTGCCGAGCAGATTCGTGCGCAGGCTGTGCAGCGTCCTGTCCAGGATGGTGAAAACGCCGACCGCGGCGGCCAGATGGTAAACGCAGTCCACATCGGACACACACCGCCCGGCCACGTCCGCGTCGCACACCGAGCCGTGCACGAACCGCAGCCGGTCGTGGTCCGGCAGATTGTCCGTGCTGCCCGTGCTCAGATCGTCGAGCACGGTGACTTCGTGCCCGAGTGCGAGCAGGTGATCGGTCAGGTGTGAGCCGATGAAACCGGCGCCGCCGGTGATCAGGCAACGCATGACGGGCCGTCCTCGGCGCGCGGCGCGGCGTCGGCGGGCAGGAAGCGGTAGGTCGCGTCGACCACGATCGGGCACTGCTCGAGCCAGCCGTAGTCGTGGCCGGGCTGCACGGTGTGGATGAGCGCCAGATCCCAGTCACCGCCGAGCGGGCCCACCACGCTGTCCACTGTGGACCCGTTGGGGAGTTCGACACTGGGGACCAGCGGGTCGTGGTAGTCCACCTTGGCGCCTCGGGCGGCGAGCAGGCCGATGACGTCCAGCGCCGACGACGAGCGGACGTCCCGCACGCCGGGCTTGTACGTCACGCCGACCACGACGACGCGGGTGCCCGCGATTCCCTTGCCGGTCCGCGACAACACGTCGAGCACCCGGTCGGCGACCTGACGCGGCCGGTCCGCGATGGCCTGCATCGCCTGGGCGACGATCGGCGCGCTGCCCCGGGAAGCACGCAGCTGCCACAGCAGGTAGTGCGGGTCGCACGGAATGCAGTGCCCGCCGACCCCCGGCCCTGGCTGGAAGGCCATGAACCCGTAGGGTTTGGTCGCCGCGGCGGTCACGATCTCCATGGGATCCAGCGACAACGACGTGCAGACGTCGGCGAATTCGTTGGCCAGCGCGATATTGACCGCGCGGAACGAGTTCTCGAACAGCTTCGTCATCTCGGCAGCTTCCGGAGAGCCGACCACGTGCGCCGAACCGGACACCAAGCCGAGGACCTCCTGCGCCCGGCGCGTACACGCCGGAGTCACACCGCCGAGCACGCGCGGCGTTTCCCGCTGGGTGTGCGTGACGCGGCCGGGGTCGATCCGCTCCGGGCTCGCGGCGACGAACAAATCCTTCCCGACGGTGAAACCGCGCGTTTCCAGCGGTTCCACCAGCAGCTGCCGCGCGGTGCCGACGAAACTCGTCGACGTGAGGATCAGGGTTTGCCCCGGCCTGGCCTGCCGTACCAGCGTTTCGCACGCCTGGCGCAGCGCGCCGAGTTCCGGCGCGAGGTGCGCGTCCACCGGCGTGGGGACGCACACCATCACCACGTCCGCCTCGGGCAGGCGGCCGGCGTCGGTGGTCAGGACGAACCGTTCGTCGCCCGCCGCCGAAGCCAGCAGCCGCCGGTCGGATGCGACGAGGTCGGCTTCGCCGCGGGCGATAGCGGCGATCCGCCGTTCGTCGCGATCGATGCCGAGCACCGTCATCCCGGCCGCGTGCAGGGCGAGCGCGGTCGGCAGCCCCACATATCCCAGTCCGACAACGGCGACACGGCAAGGGGATCCCTGGTGCCGGGTCGCGGGTAAGGAAGCTGTCATGGTCGTTCACACCCCACAGGTCATCGTTCTTGCCGGATCGTTTCCGTGGATTGCGGAAGAACTCCGTGTCCCGGGCGAGGTGATCGCACCGCCGACGCCGGAACAGTAGTGGCAGCCCGATACCCCACCGACCCCTATGCAACCCCAGCTTTCGCCGCCGTCGCGCCTGCTCGGGCCACTGGCCAGGGCACCGGCCGGGATCGGGCCGCGCTGCCGCGGCGCGGATCTCTCGGGGTCGCGGGCACCCGGATTCCGGGAATGATCGATGGCCTGATTCCGGGTGGGAGGAACGATGGGAATGCGGCGCACGATGAACAAACTGCTCGTGGTGGGGGGCCCCGGGGGGCGCGCGCGCGGGGGGGGGGGGGGGGGGGGCGCCCCCCCCGGGGGGGGGGGGGGGGCCGGGGGCGCGGGGGGTGTTGTGTGACACCGGCGCCGCGCCGCG
>NZ_JBHYIQ010000137.1:469-1314 GCF_042739895.1 Amycolatopsis sp. NPDC059021 | reverse complement strand
GGCTGGTGTTGTGTGTGTGTGTTTGTGTGCGTGTTTGGTGTTGTGGGGGGTGTGGGCTGGGCTCGCGTCAACCCACAACCCAGGGTGTCGTGCGCCCCCCCCCCCGCCCCCCCCCGAGGCTCTCGGCGCGGGCGGCACGATCGCCAAGCTGGTCGACGACGGCGTATCGGCCGCGTTGTGTGTACTGACCGACGACGACGGCTCGCGCCGCGCCGCGGGCGCCACCGTGACCAATCGGGTGTCGGCGATCGAGACCGCCGCGTCGGTCCTCGGGTTCGGCCAGGTACACGTGCACGAGTTCGGCGACAACCGGCTCGACGCGGTCGGCCAGCTGACGCTGAACCAGGTGGTCGAACGAGAAGTGCGGGAGTTCGGGCCGGACACCCTGTTCACGACCAGCCTCGCCGATCTCAACCTCGATCACCAGCTGGTCAGCAAGGCCGCGCGGATCGCGGGCAGGCCGGGCCGCAGCAGTGTGCGCGAGATCCGTTGTTTCGAGGTCCGGTCGGCCACCGACA
The DNA here is from genome assembly GCF_042739895.1 of Amycolatopsis sp. NPDC059021. Classification (NCBI taxonomy): domain Bacteria; kingdom Bacillati; phylum Actinomycetota; class Actinomycetes; order Pseudonocardiales; family Pseudonocardiaceae; genus Amycolatopsis; species Amycolatopsis sp. NPDC059021. The sequence goes on along the minus strand of NZ_JBHYIQ010000137.1, from coordinate 796 downwards.
GCGGCGAGGCCGCGGGAGTCGGCCCGGCGTTCCGGCCGAACTGCTGGCAATCGCTGACCGAGGCCCATTTCGAGCGCAAGGTGAAGGCGCTCGGGGCCTACGGCAAGGAAGTCGAGGCATGGCCGAGCGCCCGCAGCGAACGGGGCGTGCGCGCGCTGGCCGAGTACCGGGGTTCGCAGGTCGGCACCGCACTGGCCGAGGCCTTCGAACTGGTCCGTGTCGTGCTGTGAGCACGTCGTGAGGGGGGGGGGGGGGCGGGGGCGGGCCCCACCCCGCCGCCCCGGGGGGGTGGGACGGGGGGCGTGGGCGGGCGGGGGGGGGGTGCGC
>NZ_JBHYIQ010000137.1:0-459 GCF_042739895.1 Amycolatopsis sp. NPDC059021 | reverse complement strand
GTGTTGGTGTGCCGTGGTGGGGGGGCGCGGGGCGCGCCCCGCCCCCCAACCCCCCCACGTCCTCGTGGCGGTGACCAGGTGGGTGCTGCCGCCGCGGTAGGCGTCCTGCTGGTGGCCGTCGACGGTGAATCCCTTGGCTCGCAGCAGATTCACGACGGCCGCCAGCCTGCCGTCGAGGTCGTGGACCTCGGTGACGACGGTGCGGATCTTCGGCCAGCAGGAGTCGTCCAGCCCGCGCAGCACCTCCAGTTCGGCCCGTTCGACGTCCACTTTGAGCAGTCCGGCTTCGGTGACCGCGTAGTCGGCGAAGATCTTCGCCAGCGTGGTGACCGGTACGGAGAACTCCACCGCGTCCGACCGGGAGCGGTTCATGAACCCCTCCCGGGCGCCGGCGTCGGTGACGCCGAATCCGCGTTTCGCGGCCTCCATGTTGCGGTGGTCGTGGGCCTCGGTGACGTG
>NZ_JBHYIQ010000136.1:11477-22311 GCF_042739895.1 Amycolatopsis sp. NPDC059021 | reverse complement strand
CCTCCTCGAGGGACTCGGAGTCCCTCAAGGAGGCCCCCACGGACCGACAACCCTCAGTGGAACTCGTGCTCCGGCGCGGGGAACTCGCCCCGTCGCACCTCGTCGGCGAACGCCGCCGCCGCGCCCGAGAGTGCACCGGCGAGGTCGGCGTACCGCTTCACGAACCGGGGCGCCTTCCCGCGCCGAAGCCCGGCCATGTCCTGCCAGACCAGCACCTGGGCGTCGCAATCCGAACCGGCGCCGATGCCGACGGTCGGGATCTTGAGTTCATGCGTCACGCGCTTCGCGGCCTCCGCGGGCACCATCTCCATCACCACCGCGAACGCCCCGGCCTCCTGCAGCGCCAGCGCGTCGGCGAGCAGCACGTCCGCCGCTTCGCCGCGCCCTTGCACCCGGTAGCCGCCGAGGTTGTGTTCACTCTGCGGGGTGAACCCGATATGTCCCATCACCGGCACACCCGCCGAGGTCAGCGCCTCGACGTGCGGCGCGAACCGGCGCCCGCCTTCGAGCTTGACCGCGTGCGCCCTGCCCTCCTTCATGAATCGCACGGAAGTGGCAAGCGCTTGCTCAGGGGAGAGCTGATAGGAGCCGAACGGGAGATCCGCGACGACCAGCGCCCGCTTCACCGAACGGGTCACCGCCCGGACAAGCGGAAGAAGTTCGTCCACGGTGACCGGCAACGAGGTGTCGTAGCCGAAGACGTTGTTGGCCGCGGAATCGCCGACGAGCAGCACGGGGATCCCGGCTTCGTCGAACAACGCGGCGGTGTACATGTCGTACGCGGTGAGCATGGGCCAGGGCTCGCCCCGTTCCTTGAGCTCACGCAGGTGATGGACACGGATCTTGCGCACGGGCGCGGATTGCGCCGATGCCGAGCCGGTACCGTACGGAGCGGCTACCTCGCCGCTGGAGCCGCCGGATCCGGTGCTGGGGGTAGACATCGTTGTCCGTCCTTCCCTCGAGGCCTCGTCCGAGGTCCCCGGGTCGTGGAGTCTGAACGATCAAAGCGTGACACGCGCCGAGGGCACCCCCAAGGCCGTGCGACCAGCTTCACACCCCCGTGGCGGCGCTCCCACGACCGAGCTACCGCCCCGGGACCACGCATCGTCCGACTTCGGGATGATGCCCGGAGACAACCCGGCGCGGTTCACTGACGTTGAACAAAGCACTGAAGACGGCCGTCATGGGCGTCCGGTCACGAAAGGCGAAGATGGGAAACCCTGCGAGCGCGCGCACCCGCCTGCCCGCCTGGAAGGCCAAAGCCGGTGGCATCATCGCCACCGTCGTCCAGCTCGCCGCCGTCTTCTCCGTGATACTGCTGCTCACCAATGGCCCGCGCGGCCGCGTGATGAACGGCATCGACATGCTGTTCTCCGCGCTCAGCGTGCCCACCAACGCGAGCCTGGTCATCGTCCTGCTGATGGTCGTCCTCGGCGCGGCCCTGCGCCGCCGTAAACGCGCCGCGCTCTACACCCTCGTGCTGTTCCAGGTCGGTGGCCTGCTCATGACGATGGTGCTGCAGGCGGCGCTGCTGTGGTGGCCGGAGACCCTGACGCTGGGACCCAGGCAGATCCGGCACATCCCCGGGCACCTGTGGGCGCTGACCATCGCCGACCTGGTCTCGATCGGGCTGATCTTCTTCCTGCTCCGGCTGCGTCCCGCCTTCCCCGCCCGGCTCGCCCCGAGCGCCTGGCGGGACGGATTGTCCGTGATGCTGGGCGGGTTCGCCGCCGTCATCGTGCTGGGGTGGGCGTTGAGCGAGGCGTTCCCCGGCCATCTCGCCGACACGTGGGAGCGCTTCGCCTGGGTCGTGAACCACGCGACCGGTGAGAACATCCAGCTCAAGCGGTTCGGGGTCGGCGAGGGGCCGGGCTGGCTGGACTTGCTGCTCGACCTCGGCGCGACAGCGGTCGTCACCGGCGCGCTGTACACGTTGTTCCGCGGTGTCCGCAGCAGGCGCCTGCGGACCGATGACGAAGAACTCCAGCTGCGCGGGCTGCTCGCCGAGCACGGTGAAGGCGATTCCCTTGGGTACTTCGCCACCCGCCGCGACAAGAGCGTCGTCTTCTCCTCGAACGGCCGCGCCGCGGTCACCTACCGCGTTCTCGGCGGTACCAGCGTGGCCAGCGCCGACCCGGTCGGCGATCCCGAGCACTGGCCCGACGCCGTCCGCGTGTGGCTCGACGAAACCCGGACCTACGGCTGGACGCCCGGCGTGCTCGGCGCGAGCGAACAGGGCGCGAAGGTCTACACCGACGCCGGGCTGAAGGCACTGGAGATCGGTGACGAAGCGGTGCTCGACATCCGTGAGTTCAGCCTCGCCGGCCCCGAGCGCCGCTCGGTCCGGCAGGCGGTGAAGCGCATCGAGCGCGCGGGCTACACCACGCAGGTCCGTCGCCACGGCGAGATCCCGGCCGACGAGATGGCCTCGTTGCTCGCCCACGCCCAGCAATGGCGCGGCGCCGAGACCGAGCGCGGGTTCTCCATGGCACTGGGCAGGCTCGGCGATCCGAGCGACGGCCGCAGCGTCATGGTCGAGGCGTACGACGCGCGGGGAGAGCTGCGCGGCCTGCTTTCGTTCGTGCCGTGGGGAAGGCGCGGTCTGTCGCTCGACCTGATGCGACGTGACCGGGACGCCGAGAACGGCCTCAACGAGTACATGATCGCCGAGGTCGTCGCGGCGGGACAACACCTTGGCGTGCAACAGATTTCGCTCAACTTCGCGATGTTCCGCGCGGTGTTCTCCGAGGGCGAGCGGATCGGCGCGGGCCCGGTTCTCCGGGCCTGGCGGGGCATCCTCGGCGTCGCGTCGCGCTTCTTCCAACTGGAGTCGTTGTACCGGTCCAACGCCAAGTACGGTCCCGACTGGGTGCCGCGGTTCCTCTGCTATTCCTCGGCACGACGCCTGCCCAGGGTCGGCATCGTCGCCGGTGCGCTCGAAGGGTTCGTGCCCACGCGCGGGACGCGGTCATTGCGGCTGGAGACGGTCAGCGACGACTTCGTCAAGCAGGTCAAGCGGATCGACGAAAACGCGGCGCGGCCGAAGGTCCGGGAGACCCGGCGGCCCGAGCAGGTCCGGGTGCGGGTCGCGAAATTGGATCGGCTCCGCGCGGCGGGCATCGATCCGTATCCCGTCGGGTTCGAGCGGGACGATCTGCTCGGCGACGTGGTGAAGAAGTTCGGCGGGCTCGCCCCGGACACCTACACCGGGCATCGCGTGCGCGTCGCGGGCCGCGTGCTGGCGCTGCGCAACCTCGGCGGACTGTGTTTCGCGCGCATCAAGGACTTCTCCGGCGAAATCCAGCTGATGCTCGACGCGTCGGTGCTCGACCTCACCGGCTGGCGGACCGGGATCGACCTCGGCGACCACGTCGGCGTGAGCGGTCAGGTGATCACTTCACGGCGTGGCGAGCTGTCCGTGCTCGTCGACGAGTGGACGGTCACCGCGAAATGCCTGCATCCCTTGCCGGACAAGCGAAAGGGCCTCACCGACCCGGAGACGCGGGTGCGGCAGCGCTACCTCGACCTCGCGGTGAACCCCGACTCGGCGTCGATGCTCCGGCTGCGGTCCACAGTGGTCCGTGCGGTGCGGGAACGTCTGCACCATCGTGACTACCTCGAAGTCGAGACACCGATGCTGCAGACCGTGCACGGCGGCGCGAACGCGCGCCCGTTCGTCACCCACATCAACGCCTACGACATGCGGATGTACCTGCGGATCGCGCCGGAACTGTACCTGAAGCGGCTGTGCGTGGCCGGGGTGGAACGGGTCTTCGAGCTCAACCGCAACTTCCGCAACGAGGGCGTCGACGCGACGCACAACCCGGAATTCACGATGCTCGAGGCGTACCAGGCGTACGCCGACTACGGCACCATGCGGAAGCTGACGCGTGAGCTGGTGCAGCAGGCGGCGGAGGCGGCCTACGGCGCGCAGGTGGTCCGGCGGCCGGACGCGGACGGGAAACTCACCGACTACGACATCTCCGGCGACTGGCCGGTGATCCCGGTGCACCAGGCGGTTTCCGCCGCGCTGGGCGAGGAGATCGACGCGGGGACGCCGGTGGAGACACTGCGGCGGCTGTGCGCCCGCGCCGGAGTCCCGGTCGGCGAGGACGCCGGACACGGCGACCTCGTGCTCAAGGCACACGAGCACCTCGTCGAAGGCGCGACAGTGCTGCCGACCTTCTACACCGACTACCCGACCGACGTCTCCCCGCTGACCCGCCAGCACCGCGTCGACTCGCGGCTGGCCGAACGCTGGGACCTCATCGCGTTCGGCTCCGAGGTCGGCACCGCCTACACCGAACTGACCGACCCGATCGAACAGCGGCGCCGTCTGGAAGCCCAGTCCCTGCGCGCCGCGAGCGGTGACGTCGAGGCCATGGAACTCGACGAGGACTTCCTGCTTGCCCTGGAACACGGGATGCCGCCCACCGGTGGTCTCGGCATCGGCATCGACCGGCTGCTCATGATGCTGACCGGCGCCTCGATCCGGCAGACCGTCCTCTTCCCCTTCGTGCGCCCGCAGGCCTGACGGAGGAGCAGGGGACCTTTACTAACGTTCGTTAGCGCACTAATCGTTGGCTTGCTCACGGACGTTAGCAAAGGTCCCTCGCTCCCGTCCGGCGATAGCAAAGGTCCCTCGCTCCGCTGAGCCGCCACGTCACGCCGCACGAACGCGCCACAAACTCGTCGCGGACCCGTAAATCCGTGTCATACGTGTCCGGGTCGCTAGGGTGTGCTGGTGCGTGCTGCGCGGCTGATCGCCCTTGTCCTGGTTGGACTCGGTGTCGTGGCCTATTCCGCGTGGCTGCTCGAGTTCGTGCTCACCACCGGGGTGTCACCGCTTCACGATCCGGTCGGTGAATTGCTCACCAGGCATCCGGTGTTCCGTGTCGCGGAGGTCGTGTCGGGGAGCGCTTTCCTGCTCGCCGGCCCGCCACTGGTCCGGCTGGCCCCGGTGCACTGGACGGGCCGCCTCACCGCGGGTTCGGTCAGTGTCTTCGGCGCCCTCGTCTTCGCCGACGCCGCCTATCCCGGCAACACGGCCATCGGCCTGCTCACGAACGTCATCTTCGTCATCGGTTCGTGCAGCCTCGTCCTCTGGTGGCCGCGTGGCTGGCGGGAAAGCGCAATCATCGGCCTTGCCCTGATCGTGCTCACGTGGCTGGCCGTGCTCGTGACCGGGTCGCTCGGCCCCGGACACTTCACCGGGCTGGCCACCCGAGCGCAGCTGGTGGTCCGCGCCGCGCAGATGGTGCTGGGCGCGATGTACGTCTTCCGCGTCACCCCTGCGCCGCGATACGCGTCTCGAGTCGGCTGAGCAGTTCGAGCGGTGTCCGCCGTCCGCGTGGTTCGCGCGGATCCCGAAACTGTCGGTGCCGGGTGAGACGATGCTCGCAATCGAACACGAGCCCCCGAACCCGGAAGAGAGGTCCACCATGGCGGGAAACGTTCCCCCTGTCGCCGACGAGCGTGGAGGTCTGCTGAAGTACCTGGAGCAGCAGCGGCACGTGTTGCGGATAGCCGCATACGGGCTCAGCGAAGAGCAGGCCAGAGCCGTGCCGAGCCGCAGTTCGCTCAGCGTCGGCGGGCTCGTCAAACACGTCGCGGACACCGAGGACGGCTGGATCGACATCGTGCTCCAACTGCCGCAGAAGGAACCGACCAAAGAGGACTACGTCAACGGATTCCGTCTTCTCGAGAGCGAAACTCTCGAAGGCGTGCTCGCCCGGTACGACGAAGTAGCCCGGCGCACCGAGGAGGTCATCGCCGGAATCGCCGATCTCGGCCAGCCGGTGCCCGTCCCGAAGAATGTCCCCTGGTTCCCGAAGGACGTCGACGCGTGGTCGGTGCGCTGGGTCCTGCTGCACCTGATCGAGGAGACCGCGCGTCACGCCGGTCACGCGGACATCGTGCGCGAGCACATCGACGGCGCGACGGCGTTCCCGTTGATGGCCGCCGCCGAAGGCTGGCCGGAGTCTCCGTGGATGAAGCCGTGGAAGCCCGAACCGCAGTCGGTCTGATCGGTCCACATACGACACACCACGGGAGGTGGTGAATCAGAACAACGTCGGTTCGTCCGCCAGCGCGCCCTCGATCACGAGCATGCGGCGCTTGGTCGTGACCCCGCCCCGCGCCGAGAACCCGCCGTCCTTGCCTCCTGCGGCGAGCACCCGGTGGCACGGCACGATGATCGGGAACGGGTTGCGTCCGAGGGCCTGCCCGACGGCCTGCGCCGAGCCGGGCATGCCGAGCCGGTTCGCGATGTCGCCATAGGTCAGGGTCTTGCCCGGTGGGATGGCGCGCGTGATTTCGTAGACGCGGCAATGGAAGTCCGGCACGCCGGTCCAGTCGAGCTCGACGTCGCCGAGTTGTCTCGGCTCGCCGTTCATCAGGGCGACGATGCCGGCGATCGCCGACCTCATCGCTTCCGGTGGCGCCGATTCGACTGCATCGGGGAAACGTGTGGTCAGGCGGGATCGCGTACGTTCGGCGCTGCCCTCGGGCAGCTGGACGCCGAGCACGACCTCCGTCTGCCAGGCGAGCCCGCAGGGGCCGATGGCGGTGTCGAACACGGCGAAGCCCTGCGGTGGGAACTCCTTGGCCGTCATCCGTCCAGCCTACGAGAGGGGTCCGACAAGAACCGCCCGAAGAGGGATGCCGCACGCGCGGCCGATCGCTAGGTTCAGTTCGGGGGTTTTGCCGGATTGAGGAGGTCGGTCGGTGGCGGGCAGGAACGGGCGTGTGCTCCGAGCGCTGGGTGTCGCGGTGGCCGTTGTGCTGGGCACGGGACTCATTGTCCCGGCAGCGGCTGCGACAGGTGCCGAGAGCGGGGATGCGCCCTCGGCGTTGACGACGGCGCCGGAGGAGTCTGCGGTACCGCCGGGCACTCCGGTGATGCCACACGTCGTGATCACCCGCGCGGACCGGCTGCACACCTGGTGGGCCGAGCTCGCCGTGCGGCGTGCGGGCGGCACGGTCGTGTCGTCGTACCCGCAGGTCGGTGTCGTGGTGGCGTACACGGCGAAGGACGACTTCGCGGCGAAGGTTCGTGGCACGCGGGGAATCGAGGCGGTCGGCGCGACCCGGACCGCCAAGCTCCCCGTGGAGTTCTTCGCCGCCCGGAAGGACGTCCGCTACACCGGGCCCGGTTCGCCGAACTCCGGCCAGGTACCCGCCGAAGGCACGGCGTGGGACGTCCCGGCACTCGGGCTCGACGCCGCGCACAAGGTGTCGGACGGTAGCCGCCGGGTCGTCGCGGGCGTGCTGGACACCGGCGTGGACGACACTCATCCCGAACTCGCGGGCGCGTTCGACGCGCGGAACTCGGTGTCCTGCCTCTCCGGCTGGGCCGATCGCACCCCGGGCGCGTGGCGGCCGACCCTGGACGGGCACGGCACGCACGTCGCGGGCACCATCGTGGCGGCGCGCAACGGCACCGGTGTCGTCGGCATCGCCCCTGGCGTGCGGCTCGCGTCGGTGAAACTGGCCGAACTGGACGACACCGAAACGGCCGAGAGCATGGTGTGCGGTTTCGTGTGGGCGGCCGAGCACGGATTCGCCGTCACGAACAACAGCTACCGCTCGATCCCGTGGCGCTACAACTGCGATGACCAGCTCGACCAGGCGGCGATCAAACTCGCCGTCGGCCGGGCGGTGGCCTACGCGCAGCGTCGCAACGTGCTCGTCGTGGCCTCCGGCGGCAACGCGGGCATCGACCTCGACACCCGGTCGGCCGATACGGAAAGTCCCGCGGACAGCACCCCAGTGCGGCGTCCGATCGATCCGAGCTGCATCCGCCTGCCTCACGAACTTCCCGGCGTGGTCGGCACCGGCGCGCTCGACGAGAAACTGCTCAAGGCATCGTTCTCCAACTACTCGTCGTCGCGCATCACCGTCGCAGCGCCGGGTGTGCGGGTCTGGTCGACCTGGCCGGGCGGCCTGTACCGCTCGGCGAGCGGCACCTCGATGGCGTCCCCGCACGCGACCGGCGTAGCCGCGCTGATCGCGAGCGAACACCCACGCTGGAACGCCGAACACGTCAAACGTGCCCTGTACGCGACCGCCGCGCCGCTTGCGTGCCCCGAGCCGTACGACCCGAACGGAGACGGCAAGCCCGACGCTGTCTGCAAGCCCTCGCCGGCCGGGAACACCTTCTACGGGCACGGCCTCGTCGACGCCGCTGCCGCGGTGGGGGCACGATGACCCTCGTGCTGGATCACCTCGTCTTCGCCGGACCGGACCTCGCGGCCGCCGTCGCCCACGTCACCGAACTGACCGGTGTCGAGCCCGCACCGGGCGGCAGCCACGTCGGCCGAGGTACCGCGAACTACCTCGCCGACCTCGGATCGGGCGCCTACCTGGAGGTCATCGGCCCCGACCCCGCGCAGCCCGAGCCGGAAGGGCCGCGGCCGTTCGGCATCGACGACCTCACCGAGCCCGCGCTGGTCGCCTGGGCAGTCCGGACCACCGACATCGACGCGACCGTCGCCGACCTGCGAGCCGCCGGCTATGACCCCGGCGACGTCTTCGACATGTCACGGGACGCGCAGGGCGAGCTCCTGTCCTGGCGGCTCACCTCGCCAGGCGGCCTCGACGGGCTGGCGCCGTTCCTCATCGACTGGGGGAGTACACCCCATCCGACGACACGTGGTCTTCCGAAGATCCCGCTCCTGCTGGTGACCGGCGTCCACCCCGACCCGGCGGCCGTCGACGTCGTGACCCGCGCGCTCAACCTGGAGCTGCTGGTCCGCCACGACAAGAAGCCGGGCCTGGTCGCCGTCCTCCGCCGGACCGACGGCTCCCAGATCACCCTCACCTGACGGAGGAGCAAGGGACCTTTGCTCTCGTTTCGTTAGCGTTGCTCAGCAAGCGGGAGCAAAGGTCCCTTGCTCCCGCCCGCGGGGACTACGCCTTGCCCTCGCGCCAGGAGTTGGTGATCGGCAGCCGACGGTCCCGCCCGAACGCCTTGAAGGTGATCTTCGTGCCCGGCGGGTACTGGCGGCGCTTGTACTCCGCCTTGTCGACCATGCGCACCACGCGGTCGATGGTCTCCGGCTCGAACCCGGCCTCGATCAGGTCCGCGTACCCGCGGTCACCCTCGACGTAGTCGTCGAGAATGTCGTCGAGCAGGGCATAGTCCGGCAGCGAATCGGTGTCGAGCTGGTCGGGGCGCAACTCGGCCGAAGGCGGTTTGCTGATCGAGTTCTCCGGGATCGGCGGTGTCTCGCCGCGCTTCTCCGCTTCGGCGTTGCGCCAGCGCGCCAGATGCCACACGTGGGTCTTGAACACGTCCTTGATCGGCGCGAACGCGCCCACAGCGTCGCCGTAGATCGTCGAGTAACCCACCGCCAGCTCGGTCTTGTTGCCGGTCGCCAGCACCAGATGCCCGTCCAGATTGGACAGTGCCATGAGCAGCACGCCCCTGGCCCGCGCCTGGACGTTCTCCTCGGCGAGCCCGGTGAGCTTCAGCTGGTCGACGTAGACCCGGACCATGTCCTCGATCGGCTCGACCCGGAAGTGCGCGCCGATCCGGCGGGCCAGCTCGGCGGCGTCGCCCTTGGAATGGCCCGACGAGTACTGCGACGGCATCGAGACGCCGTAGACGTTGTCGCCACCGAGGGCATCCGCGGCCAGCGCGGCGACCACGGCCGAGTCGATCCCGCCGGAGAACCCGAAGATGACCGACGAGAACCCGTTCTTGTGGACGTAGTCGCGCAGCCCGACGACCAGCGCCGACCACACCTCGGCTTCGTTGGACAGCGGTTCGCTCACGACCGACTCGGTCAACGGTTCGTAGGCGGGGAGCGGTTCCTCGCTCAGCACCCGCCGGTGGACATGCAGCCCTTCGAGGGCGCCGTCCGTGACGTGCCCGCCCGCGGCGAGGTCCAGATCCGTCACGAGCAGGTGCTCGACGAACTGCGGCGCCCGTGCGAGCACGGTGCCGTCCGCGGCGACGACCAGCGAGTCGCCGTCGAAGACCAGGTCGTCCTGGCCACCGATCTGGTTGGTGTACACCAGCGGCGCACCGGCCTCGGCGGCCCGGCGCGCGATCAGCGGGAGCCGCACATCGTCCTTGGCCCGCTCGTACGGCGACGCGTTCGGCGCCACGACGAGGTCGACCCCGGCCTTGCCCAGCGCCGAGATCGGACCACCCTCCTGCCAGATGTCCTCGCAGATGACCATGCCGATGTCGAGCCCGTGCAAGCGCACGACGTCGAGGGTCTTCCCCGGCTTGTACCAGCGATGCTCGTCGAAAACCCCGTAGTTCGGCAGGTGGTGCTTGAACTGCCGGGCCACCACCTCGCCGCGGTACAGCGCCGCGGCCGCGTCCCGCGGCCCTTCCGCATCGAGGTCGAGATAGCCGACGTAGGTGAGTACGTCACCGCAGCCTGCTTCGTCGAGTCGTCGCGCGAGGATCTCGAGGCTCTTTCGGGAGGCCTCGGCGAACGTCTTCCGCAGCGAGAGGTCCTCCACCGGGTAACCGGTCAGGGACATCTCGGGGAACACGACCACGTGGGCCCCGGCCTCGGCGGCCTTGCGGGTCCACGCGACGGTCAGCGCGGAGTTGCCGTCGAGGTCGCCGACGGTGGGATTGACCTGGGCCAGTGCGATGCGCAGTTGCGGCATGCGCACATTCTGACCCACGGTCCCCCACCCGGACGAGCGAATGTGCTCGAAAGAGCAGGACGCCCGCCTGTCCGGGAGAGGAGGAAGAGGAGCAAGGGACCTTTGCTCACCAGCGGTGCGTGGTGGAGGAGTCATTAGAGTGATTGAACATGTGACACTAGAGAGATTGTGGTGTAGATAAGATAGCCAGGCACACGCGACA
>NZ_JBHYIQ010000136.1:7174-11467 GCF_042739895.1 Amycolatopsis sp. NPDC059021 | reverse complement strand
CTCGCTCGCTGAGCGTTGCTCAGCAAACGAGAGCAAAGGTCCCTTGCTCACCTCCGGGCCGAGGTCAGGACTTCTTGCGCCGGATCATGCTGCGCACCTTCTTGATCGTCTGCTCGAAGTCCGAGTCGAACGGGTTGTCGTGCACCAGATAGGTCCACGTCGTGTTCGCCCGACGCACGCCGGCGTCGGCCAGATCGATCCCGTCGTCGGTGATCTCGGCTTCCTCCAGCGTCTTCGCCGCGCGCGAGACCGACTCCGGGATGATCTTGTGGAACTCCGGGATGGCCGCGCGGTGGAACTCGTCGAGCGGCGTCTCCCGCGCCAGCGCCCGCAGGTGGATGCTCTCGCGCACGTCCGTCAGGTACGCCAGGTGGTCCGACCACAGCTGGTCGAGGTGGTACAGCAGCACCTCACGGCAGATCTGCTCCAGGCGGGCTTCGTCGTCGAGCTTCTCCTTCAGCTCGCCGAACTTCTCCGGCTGCGCTTTTTCCAGCTCCTCGGTCGCCAGCGCCGTCCGCAGCACCTTGTCGCGGTGCGCCAGCAGGTCGCCGCGCTGCCGCTCGATCAGCCGGGTGTACCGCCAGGTGTTGCGGTGGATCTCCAGGTCGACGCCCTCGGCTACGCGCTGGGCGTGGTTGAGCTGTCGTAGCGCGGCCGGGTCGGTGATCTCGCCGGTGTCGGGATCCGAGTCGATGCCCTCGGGGATGTCCGGCGCGTTCGAGAGCACGAGTTCGTCGTTGAGGCTGGCGAAGAAGATCGCGCTGCCGGGGTCGCCCTGCCGCCCGGACCGGCCGCGCAGCTGGCCGTCGAGACGGCTCGACGGGTAGCGCGCGGTCCCGATCACGTGCAGCCCGCCCAGTTCGACGACCTCCTCGCGGCTCGAGCCGTCGGTGCCGCCCAGCCGGATGTCGGTACCGCGGCCCGCCATCTGCGTCGAGACCGTGACCGCGCCGCGCTTGCCCGCTTCGGCGATGATCGCGGCTTCCTCCGCGTCGTTGCGCGCGTTCAGCACGACGCATTCGAGATCGACCTTCGCCAGTTTCTCCGCGAGTTCCTCGGACTCGGCGACGTCCTGGGTGCCGACCAGGATCGGCCGCCCGGTCTCGTGCACCTTCCGGATCTCGTCCTCGATCGCCCGCAGCTTCTGCGACGGCGACGCGAAGATCCGGTCCGGCAGGTCCTCTCGCACGTTCGGCGTGTTCGGCGGGATCACCGCGACCTCGAGCTTGTAGAACTCGCGCAGCTGCTCGGCCACCGCGACCGCGGTACCGGTCATGCCCGCGACCTCGGGGTAGCGCGCGAGCAGCGCCTGCACCGTGATCGAGTCGAGGATCTCGCCACGGTCGGTGGCGGTGACCTGCTCCTTCGCCTCGACGGCGGCCTGGAGACCGTCCGGCCAGCGCTGCAACTCCGCGACCCGGCCGCGGGCGGCGTTGATCAGCTGCACCTTGCCGTCGCGGACCAGATAATCGACGTCGCGGGTGAGCAGCGCGTGCGCGTGCAGCGCTACGTTCACCGCGGCGAGCCGCTCCGAGCCGGAGTCGCCGTAGAGGTCGATGCCGCCGAGCGACTTCTCCACCACGGAGGCCCCCGCGGTGGTCAGCCACGCGTTCCGGCCGTCGGAGTCGGTCTCGTAGTGCAGGCCCAGCCGCAGCCGGCGGACGACGTTGGCGACCTCTTCGTCGGCGTCGGTGTGGTCGATCGACCCGGCCATGACCAGCGGCACCCGCGCCTCGTCGACCAGCACCGAGTCGGCCTCGTCGACGATTGCGATCTCGGGGTCTGGCTGGACGAGATCCTCCTCGTGGGTGACCAGCCGGTCCCGCAGCACGTCGAAGCCGATCTCGGCGACGGCGCCGTAGGTGACTTCCTTCGCGTAGGCCTCCTTGCGGTCTTCCCGCGAGTGCGCGGGCTCGACCCAGCCGACGGACACGCCGAGCAGCGCGTACACCGGGCCCATCCACTCCGCGTCGCGTCGCGCCAGGTAGTCGTTCACCGTGACGACGTGCACGCGCTTGCCACGCAGCGCGTAACCCGCCGCCGCCAGCGCGCCGGCGAGCGTCTTGCCCTCACCGGTCTCCATCTGCACGACATGCCCGGTCAGCAGGCCCATGGTGCCCAGCACCTGGACGTCGAAGGCCCGCTCGCCCAGCGCGCGCCGCGCCGCCTCGCGGCCCAGCGCGCACACCTCGACCAGCTGGTCGTCGCCGAAGTCCGTGACCTCACGCACCTTGCCCGCGCGCTCGGTCAGCTCCTCGTCGGAAAGCTTCTCCAGTTCGGGTTCGAGCTTTTCGACGGCGGGCAGCAGTGCCTCGTACCGGGTCAGCTCGACGCTGCCCGGCCGCTGGATGATCCGGCGGAGCCGCTTGCCCACCCGGCTGATCAGTGCTGCCACCCCTGGTCTCCCGTCTATCTGTGTCCGAGCACACCCCGTCCCGACCAACGCGGGACAGGTGCGTCCGAGTTCCGCGCCTGCCCGGATGGCACGATCCAACCGTGCCTCCCCACATCAGCGCCAGGTCCCGTACCCGCCGAATCGCCGCGCTCGCGGCGTCCGGCCTGCTCGCCGTCACGCTGGCCGCGTGCTCGACGGGGCAAAAGTCCGCGCCGCCCGCGCCGTCGACCGAATCGCACGCACCGGTCGGGCCGGTACCCGCCGGTTTGGAGCGGTTCTACGGACAGAGTGTGACCTGGGCCGACTGCGCACCCTACGCGACCTCCGCCGAAGCGAAATCCGCGTTTCGTACGAAAGATGTCCAGTGCGCCAGGCTGACCGTGCCGCTGGACTACGGCAAACCGGACGGATCGACGATCACGCTCGGCCTGCTCCGCCGCAAGGCGACCGACCAGGGCTCGCGGATCGGCTCGCTGGTGGTCAATCCGGGCGGGCCCGGCGCCTCCGGGATGACCGCCGCGGCCAGCCTCGCCGGGCAGACCGCGAACACCGCGCTCGGAAAGCGTTTCGACCTGGTCGGCTTCGACCCGCGGGGGATCGGCGCCAGCGAACCGCAGATCCGCTGCTTCACCGACGTCGAACGTGACGCCGACCGTGCGGACGACATCGAGACCGACGGTTCGCCCGCGGGAGTCGCGAAGCAGGAGCAGCAGAAAAAGGACTTCGCCGCGAAGTGCGCGCAACGGACGCAGCACGGCGACGAAATGCTCGCCAACGTCGGCAGCCGGGACGTCGCGAAGGACATGGACGTCCTCCGGTCGGTGCTCGGCGACGAGAAGCTGACGTACCTGGGCTTTTCCTACGGCACCCGGATCGGCACCACCTACGCCGAGGAGTTCCCGCGCAATGTGCGCGCGATGATCCTCGACGGCGCCGTCGACCCCCAGCAGGACGCGACCGCGTCGCTGGTCGCGCAGGGTGCCGGATTCGGCAAGGCGTTCGGGGAATTCGCCCGATGGTGTGCCGGCCAGCAGGACTGCGCGCTCGGGCCCGACGCCGGCGGGGCGGTGAAGGCCTACCAGGACCTGGTGCGCCCGCTGATCGACTTCCCGGTCCCCGTCGGCGACGGCCGGAAGCTCTCCTACGAGGACGCCACGACCGCGACGATCCAGGCGCTCTACCAGCAGAGCCTGTGGGATTCGCTGAACTCGGGGCTCAACGAGCTGAAGCGGCAGCGCGGCGCCACCCTCGAAAAGCTCGCCGATCTCTACAACGAACGTGGCACCGACGGCCGCTACGGGACGACACAGGACGCGTTCACCGCGATCCGCTGTGTCGACGACCCACGGGTCACCGACCCGAAGACGATCGAGCAGGCGCAACAGAAGTACGTCCAGGTGGCGCCCTTCCTCGACGACGGCCGACCGGCCAGCTCGGCCCGCGACGCCTGCGCGTTCTGGCCGGTGCCGAACACCTCCCAGCCGCATCTGCCGAACGTCGAGGGCCTGCCGAAGCTGCTGGTCATCTCGACGACCAACGACCCGGCGACCCCGTACCAGGCCGGGGTGAACCTGGCGAAGGCACTCAAGGGAGCTTTGCTCACGTTCGAGGGCACCCAGCACACCGTGTTCCTGCAGGGCGTCGGGTGTGTGGACAAGGCAGGCACCGACTACCTCGTCGACGGCACGCTCCCCGCGGAGGGCAAGCGCTGCTCGGCGTCCTGAACGCCCGGCTGGGACGATCGGCCGATGGCCCGGTCACGTCACGCTCCCGTCGCGCTCGCGATGGCGATGGTCCTGACGTGGGGGGGGGGGGGGCCCCCCCCCCCCCCCCCCCCCCCGCCCCCCCCCCGCCGCGCCCGCGCGCTGACGAGACCCACACACCCACCAGAGGGCGGG
>NZ_JBHYIQ010000136.1:0-7164 GCF_042739895.1 Amycolatopsis sp. NPDC059021 | reverse complement strand
CTCGGCGCCCACCGAAGCGCCGAGCACGACGCCGTTGCCAGGGCCGCCGGCGCTGGCGAAGTTCACCAGCCAGAGGCTCGAATGGGGGCCGTGCGCGCCCTTCGCGAGTAACGAGCCCTCGCGGACGTTGTATACCGACAAGTCGCTGGAGTGCGCGCGGCTGATCGTGCCGCTCGACTACGCCGACCCCGCGGGCGCCACCATCACCCTCGGCCTGCTCCGGCACCAGGCAGGCGACCGGGGGAGGCGGATCGGGTCGCTGGTGGTCAACCCCGGCGGTCCCGGCGCGTCCGGGATGAACAGCGCGGCGTCGTACGCCCGCGATCGGGAAGCCGCGCCGCTGGCGCAGCGGTTCGACATCGTGGGGTTCGATCCTCGAGGGGTCGGCGCGAGCCAGCCACGCATCCGCTGCTCCACGGACGCGGAGTGGGATGCGGACCGCGCGTCGGACAGTGAAAGCGACAATTCACCCGAAGGTGTCGCGAGACAGCTCGCCGACGCCAAGGACTACGGCGCGAAATGTGCCGAGCGCACCGAACACGGTCTGCGGATGCTGGCGAACGTCGGCACGCGTGACGTCGTACGCGACCTCGACGTCCTGCGCGGGGTTCTCGGCGACGAGAAACTGACGTACCTCGGCTACTCCTACGGCACGCAACTCGGCTCCGCCTACGCCGAGGCGCACCCGGACAAGGTGCGGGCGCTGTTGCTCGACGGTGCCATCGATCCCGCCGAGGACATGGCCGAAGCGCTGGTCAAGCAGATGACGGGATTCCAGGGCGCCTTCACCGAATTCGCGAACTGGTGTGCGGCTCGCTCCGACTGCGCTCTCGGCCATGACCCGGCCGCCGCGACTCGGCGGTTCCAAGGACTCGTCCAGCCGCTGGTCGCGAACCCGGCTCCAGCCGGGAGCAGGAGGCTGTCGTTCGAGGACGCCGTGACCGGCACGAGTGCGGCGCTGTACTCGCCCGGCAGCTGGCCCTCGCTCGGTGCCGCGCTCGCCCAGCTCGCGGAGGGGCGAGGCCAGTCACTGCTGGCGCTGGCCGACGGCTATTACTCGCGGCAGCAGGACGGCGGTTACGCCGGCTCGGCCGATGCTTACTTCGCGGTGCGCTGTGTCGACTTCGCGCGCCTCACCGATCGAGGCACGATCGACGCCGCGCACCAACGGATGCTGCGAGGAGCGCCGTTCCTCTCCGGCGGCACCCCCGACATGAGTGAACTCGACATCTGCTCGTCGTGGCCCGTGCCGCCGACGTCGTCCGCCCACCCCCCGAAGGCCGACGGCCTGCCTCCGCCGCTGGTCGTCTCGACGACCCACGACCCGGCGACGCCGTACGACCAGGGCGTCCGCCTCGCGAAGGACCTCAAGGGAGCTTTGTTGACGTTCGAGGGCGTCCAGCACACCGCGTTCCTGCACGGCAACGCCTGTGTGAACCGCGCGGGCCTCGCCTACCTGCTGGACGGCGCCCTGCCCGCCGAAGGAACCCGCTGCTCCTGACCGCGGCCGGAAGAGGAGCAAGGGACCTTTACGACCGCCGGAGAGGAGCAAGGGACCTTTGCTAACGTCCGTTGGCAAGCTAACCATTGGCTGGCTAACAAGCGATAGCAAAGGTCCCTTGCTCCCGCTTCACCGGACCACGACCGCGTTCTGCCTGGTCAACCCCAACTCGAACATCACAGGGCTCTGATGCTCACCCGGCGGCGGCACCTGCAGCCACAGCCGCACGAACTGCCGCGGCTCGCTCTCGGACACCCACACCTTCACGGTCACATCCGCGTGAATCTGCGGCAGCACCCGCGACACCACCGCCACCGGCACCACCCCGCCGACCCGGAACGCGTCGACGTCCTCGACCCGCTCACGCCCTTCGGTCCTGGCCGCGCCGACCCCGTCGAGCAGCCGGCGCAACCCGCCCTGAGGGCCGAGCAACGCCGAAACCGCGAACTCCGGTGGCACCGGCTCCCGCACCGTCCCCGACGGGTCCGTACGGGTGACCTCCCCGCCGCGCAGGTCGAAGGAGAACTTCACTCGCCGCACGTCGTCCTGCACGTCCGCGGTCCCGGTGGCCCGGCCACCGTCGTCGACGGTCGCATCGCCCTCGATCTGCCGCAGCGGCAGACCCGGCAGTACACCGTTCACCCCTAGCGAAAAGTGCGTACTCCGCACCGTCGCGAACGACGAAGCGGCCGCGGAGAGCAACTCGGCCCCCGCGGGCAACGGAGTACTCGGCGACGCCGCGCACCCGCCGGCGAGTCCGAGCACGAGCGCCAGCAGGAAGCGAAGGCTGCGCATGGGGCCGGAGCCTACTGAGCGCCCCCGACAGTGCTCGCCGCCAC
This sequence comes from Amycolatopsis sp. NPDC059021, assembly GCF_042739895.1. NCBI lineage: Bacteria > Bacillati > Actinomycetota > Actinomycetes > Pseudonocardiales > Pseudonocardiaceae > Amycolatopsis > Amycolatopsis sp. NPDC059021. The sequence goes on along the minus strand of NZ_JBHYIQ010000136.1, from coordinate 4,824 downwards.
ACCGTTGGCCCGATCCTTGCGAGCGATGTCCTTCCGGCCACTGTCGGATTTCGCGGACAACCCGCGAAACTTCCTCGGTGACCGTCGAGACCCGTGAGACTCGTCCCGCACCCCGCCTGCACCGCGCCTGGTTCATCGCCGGAGCCGCGTTCGTCGCCCTGCTCGCCGCGGCCGGTTTCCGTGCCGCCCCCGGCGTCCTCATCGATCCCCTGCACGAGGAGTTCGGCTGGTCCCGCGCCACCATCGGCGCCGCCGTCTCGGTGAACCTCGTGCTCTACGGCCTGTTCTCCCCGTTCGCCGCCGCGCTCATGGAACGCTTCGGCATCCGGCGCGTCGTCGCGACCGCGTTGTTCGTCGTCGCGCTCGGCGCCGGCGGCACGGTGTTCATGACCGCGAGCTGGCAGCTCGTCCTGTGCTGGGGCGTGCTCGTCGGCGTCGGCACCGGCTCGATGGCGATGAGCTTCGCCGCGACCGTCGCCGCGCGATGGTTCGTCCGCAGCAGGGGCGCCGTCACCGGAGTGCTCACCGCCGCGGGTGCCACCGGCCAGCTCATCTTCCTGCCGCTCATCTCGAACCTCGCGATCAGCGACGGCTGGCGCACCGCCTCCCTCGTCATCGCGATCGCCTCGCTCGCCGTCGTCCCGGTCGTGCTGATCGTGATCCGCGATCACCCCGCAGACATCGGGACCACCGCCTACGGCGCCCCGCCCGAGGCCGAGATCGCTCGTCCCGCCGCCAGGACCGGCACCGCGCGACGCGCGCTCGGCGTGCTGGGCAAGGCCGCGCGCACCAGGACGTTCTGGCTGCTCGCCGTCGGCTTCGCGATCTGCGGGGCCACCACGAACGGACTCGTCAGCACCCACTTCGTGCCCGCCGCCCACGACCACGGCATGCCCCAGACGACCGCCGCCGGGCTGCTCGCGCTGGTCGGCGTCTTCGACGTCATCGGCACGGTCGCCTCCGGCTGGCTCACCGACCGTGTCGACCCGCGTGTGCTCCTCGGCGTCTACTACGCGCTACGCGGCGTGTCGCTCGCCCTGCTGCCGCAGTTGTTCAGCGACTCGGTCCAGCCGAGCATGTGGGCGTTCATCCTGTTCTACGGCCTCGACTGGGTCGCCACCGTTCCGCCGACCGTCGCACTCTGCGTCCGGAAGTTCGGCGACGCCGGCCCGATCGTCTTCGGCTGGGTCTTCGCGAGTCACCAGCTCGGCGCCGCCTTCGCCGCTTCCGCCGCGGGCGCTGTCCGCGACCACTTCGGGGACTACGCCATCGCCTGGTACGTCGCCGCGGGCCTCGCCGTGATCGCCTCGGCCGCGTCGTTGGCGGTCACCCGTTCGGGACGCCGTGAAGTCGCCTTCGCCACCTGAGCGGGGGATATCACCCACATCCGACCCACTCGGCGCGTCGCGAAACATCCCGTTAACACGCTGTGGTTAGGGTGCGGCCATGGATCGCCAGCAGGAGTTCGTGCTCCGTACCTTGGAAGAGCGCGACATCCGTTTCGTCCGGCTGTGGTTCACCGATGTACTGGGGTTCCTCAAGTCCGTGGCGGTCGCGCCCGCCGAGCTGGAGGGTGCTTTCACCGAGGGCATCGGCTTCGACGGCTCGGCCATCGAGGGCTTCGCGCGGGTGTACGAGTCCGACATGATCGCCAAGCCCGACCCGGCCACCTTCCAGGTCCTGCCCTGGGAAACGCCGGACGGCGGACCGTACTCCGCCCGGATGTTCTGCGACATCGCGATGCCGGACGGTTCGCCGTCCTGGGCCGACCCCCGGCACGTGCTGCGCCGTCAGCTGTCCAAGGCAGGCGAGGCGGGGTTCACCTGCTACGTCCACCCGGAGATCGAATTCTTCCTGCTCGCCAACCTCCCCGAGGACGGCAGCGAACCCGAGCCCGCCGACAACGGCGGCTATTTCGACCAGGCGAGCCATGCCACGGCCACGCATTTCCGCCGCCACGCCATCGAAACGCTCGAGGCGATGGGCATCTCCGTCGAGTTCAGCCACCACGAGGGCGCGCCCGGCCAGCAGGAGATCGACCTCCGCTACGCCGACGCGCTGACGATGGCCGACAATGTGATGACGTTCCGTTACGTCGTCAAGGAGGTCGCGCTGACCCAGGGCGTCCGCGCGACGTTCATGCCGAAGCCGTTCACCGACCAGCCCGGCTCGGGCATGCACACCCACGTCAGTCTCTTCGAAGGCGACCGGAACGCCTTCTACGACGCAGAAGACCCGTACGAGCTGTCGGCCACCGGCAAGGCCTTCGTCGCCGGTTTGCTGCACCACGCCAAGGAAATCTCCGCGGTCACCAACCAGTGGGTGAACTCCTACAAGCGCCTGATCAGCGGAAGCGAGGCGCCGACGACCGTTTCATGGGGCCGCGCCAATCGCTCGGCGCTCGTGCGGGTGCCGATGTATTCGCCCGGCAAGGCGTCCTCGCGGCGCGTCGAGATCCGCACCCTCGATTCCGCTTGCAACCCGTATCTTGCGTACTCCGTTATCCTGGCCGCAGGCCTCAAGGGCATCGAGAAGGGCTACGAGCTTCCGCCGCCCGCAGAGGACGACATCTGGCAGCTCTCCGACGCCGAGCGCCGTGCCGCCGGCTACGCGCAGTTGCCACAGAATCTGGGGGAGGCGCTCGCGGAAATGGAAAAATCCGAACTGCTGCCGGACGCTCTCGGCGAACACGTCTACGACTTCTTCCTGCGGAACAAACGTTCCGAATGGGACAACTACCGCAGCGCGGTCACCCCGTACGAACTCAGGACGCTCCTCCCGGTGTTGTAATGCGGCGGCGGATGAGGTCCCGTGTCCTTTCCGCTCTGCTCGTCGCAGCCAGCCTGGCCGCCGTCGCACCCGCGACGGCTTCGGCAGGTGGGTTCGATCTCGATTCCGCGACCATCCCGTCGCTGCAGGCCCGGATGGCCACCGGCCGGCTCACGGCCGCCCAGCTGACCTCGGCTTACCTCGACCGGATTCGCACCGTCGATCGCAAGGTCAACGCGGTCCTCGCGGTCAATCCGGCAGCGTCCGCCCAGGCCGCGGAAAGCGACGCCCGGCGCCGGGCAGGCCATCTCCGGGGGCCGCTCGACGGCATCCCGGTGCTGGTCAAGGACAACGTCGACACCCGTGACCAGCAGACGACCGCCGGTTCCCGCGCACTGCGCACCCGCCCGGCGAAGGACGCCACGCTGATCACCCGGCTGCGTGCCGCGGGCGCGGTGATCCTCGGTAAGGCGAACCTGTCGGAATGGGCCAACTTCCGTGCCGCGAAGCCGACTTCCGGCTGGTCGGGCGTCGGCGGCCAGACCAGCAACCCGTACGTCCTCGACCGGAATCCGTGCGGCTCGTCGGCAGGCTCCGCAGCCGGTGTCGCGGCTTCGCTCGCCCAGGTCGCCATCGGCAGCGAGACCGACGGCTCGGTCGTCTGCCCCGCCGGGATGACCGGGACGGTCGGCCACAAACCGAGCCTCGGCCTGGTCAGCCGGACGGGTGTCGTCCCGATCTCCGCCGAACAGGACACCGCGGGCCCGATCGGCCGCCATGTCGTCGACGTCGCGCTGACGCTCTCGGTACTTCAGGGCCGCGACCCCACAGACCCGGCGACCGGCGCGTACCCGCCTGACCAGCCGACGGACTACGCGCGCCTGCTCAAGCCCGGCGCTCTCCGGGGGGCGCGCATCGGGCTCTGGCGCCTGCCCGTGCTCGGCCCCGACGTCGATGCCGTTGTCACCCGGACGAGGGAAGCGCTTGTCCGCGCCGGAGCCGAAGTCGTCGAGGTCGTGCCGCCGTACCAGGACCGGCTCGGCCAACTGGAGCTCCCCGTGTTGCTGACCGAGTTCCACCGCGACATCGATCGCTACCTCGCGACGCGCACCGGCGTGCCGCGCGACCTGGCCGCGCTCGTCGCCTACAACCGGTCCGACCCGCTGGAGCAGACGTGTTTCGCCGGGCAGGAGCTCTTCGAACAGGCACTCGCCGCGCCCGGCCCCGACGATCCGAAGTACCGAGCCATGCGGGCCGAGCTCAGCGATCTGGCCCGTCGCTCGATCGACGAGACCCTGGCGAAGTACCACCTCGATGCCATCGCGTCGCCGACGAACCCGCCCGCGTGGAAGACCGATTGCGCGAAGGGCGACAACGACGTGATCCCGTCTTCGACGCCGGCCGCGGTGGCCGGTTACCCCAGCGTCTCCGTGCCCGCCGGCGCCGTCGGCCCGCTGCCGGTCGGGATCTTGTTCATGGCAGGCCGGTGGTCGGACGCCCGGGTGCTCGCGTTCGCCGCCGACTTCGAGCGGTCCGTCCCCGCCCGTGAACGGCCGCGGTACCTCCCGACCATCGGGCGCTAGCGTTTCATGGCCCTGACCTGCGTCGATGCCGTTAAGTGACCCCCCTGTTTTCGGACGGTTCCGGGCCATGTAATCTTCTCTTCGTCGCCAGGAACACCGGGCCACCGGGGCCGAAAGCCCCGAGGTCAGGCGCCAGGGCCGAGCGGGTTGACACCGCGAACCGGACCAGGTAATGTTCAGCGTCGGCCCTCGAGCGGCCGCCGACTCCCTACGACTAACACCGTAGGGTGAGGCATGCTCGGCCAAAAGCTTGATGAATATCGCTTGAAGCAATTCAGTGTGTTGCTTGAGAACTCAACAGTGTGCTAGTGAACTAAGCCAGTAGAGCTTATTGTTTGAACCCCTCCTCGTGGGGGTTCCTTTGAGTGCATTAACATTGCCTCGATCAAATTTGACATTGTTGGAGAGTTTGATCCTGGCTCAGGACGAACGCTGGCGGCGTGCTTAACACATGCAAGTCGAACGATGAAGC
>NZ_JBHYIQ010000135.1:11877-23060 GCF_042739895.1 Amycolatopsis sp. NPDC059021 | reverse complement strand
GTCCCGCCCTCAGCGTTCCCCCCACCCTCCCCCACCCCGGGGGGCCGCTGTGGGCGCGCGCCGGGGGGGTTGCCGGGTGGGGGGGTCGGGGGGGGGGGGGCCCCCCCCCCCACCCGGGGTGCGCATCTTTCCCGCAAACGGCGGCTGTTCTGGCCGTTCTTCGGCCCGGCTTTGGTGCTGTACCTGGCCTTCCTGGTGCTGCCGACCATCGCGACGGTCGTGCTGAGCTTCACCAGCTGGGCCGGAGCCGGGGACACGCCGAAACCCAACGGCGTCACCAACTACGTGCAGATGTGGGACAACGACTCGTTCCAGTACGCCTTCCGCAACACGCTCGTCTACGTCTTCCTCGGCGGGATCGGCACGTTCGCGGTGGCGTTCCTGTTCACCATGGTGCTGCGGGACATGCGGGGCGGGAAGCTCATCCGGGCGATCCTGTTCTTCCCGAACATCGTCGCCCCGGTCGCGCTCGGCATGTTCCTCGGGTTCGTGTTCAAGTACCAGCCTGGCAAACAGGGGCTGGCGAACTTCGTGCTGGAACACCTCGGCGCGGACGCGGCCAAGTTCCTCGCACCGGCCAATGTGACCGGTGTGGTGACGGCGTCGCTGATCTGGGCGAGTTCGGGGTTCTACATCACGATCCTGATGGCCGCGGTCGACCGCATCCCGCCGTATCTCTACGAGGACGCGGACATCGCGGGCGCTTCGCCGTGGCAGAAGTTCCGGAACATCACGCTGCCGATGACCTGGGACGTCGTCGGCGTCGCCGGGGTGTTGTGGACGATCAACGCGCTCAAGATCTTCGAGCTCGTCTTCGTGCTGGCCGGTCCTGGCACCTACGCCCCGCCGAACCAGGCGTGGACGCTGGGGATCTACGTGTTCGACCGGACCTTCGGTTCCAACGCGACGCCGGACTTCGGTGCCGCGTGCGCCTGCGCGGTCGCGATGATCGCCCTGGTATCCGTGCTCGTCGTGCTGTTGCGTCGCCTCATGCGCCGTGACGCGATCCAGTTCTAGGAGCTGTCGTGTCCTTGACTGACACTGCGACACCGGCGACGTCGACGGCGAAGCCGGTCCGCAAGCCGCCCAGGAAACCCCGGCCCGCACCGGGATCGCGGCGCTGGGGTCCACTGAGGATTCTCGGCTCGGTGATCGTGTGGCTGTTCACCGCGGGGAACCTGCTGGTGCTGTACTGGCTGATCTCGGCGTCGTTCAAGACGCCGGTCGAGATCTTCACCAAGCCGTTCTCCTTGCCGTATCAGTGGTTCCACGCCGGGAAGCCGTTCCGGAACTTCGTCTACGCCTGGAGCAACGCCGGGTTCGGCGACGCGGTGCTGACCACGGTCGTGCTCGTCGGGCTGGCCACCGTGGCCACGGTGGCGGTGTCCGCGCCGGCGGCGTACGCGCTCACCAGGCTCGGCGTGCGGGGCTCGGGCGGGATGACGAACTTCGTCGCGATCGGGATGGGCGTGCCGTTCCAGACCGTGATCATTCCGCTGTTCGTGGTCCTGTCCAAGATCCACTTCGACAACCAGTACGGCCTTTTCGTGCTGTACGTCGCCTTGTCGATTCCGTTCACCGTGTTCCTGCTGACCGGGTTCTTCCGATCGCTGCCGGACGAACTGGAAGAGGCGGCCGCGATCGACGGCGCCTCACCGACCAGGACGTTCTTCTCGGTGATGCTGCCACTGGCGCGGGGCGGGCTGATCACCGCGCTGATCCTGAACGCGATCGGGCTGTGGAACGAAACCCTGCTCGCGATCGTGTTCCTCAAGGACCAGGCGCATTTCACCCTGTCGCGCGCCCTGTTCACCTTCTACGGCGCGGCGAGCTACCAGTCCGAGTACGGCGGCCTGATCGCCGGGGTCGCGATCGTGGTGCTCCCGATGCTCGTGCTCTATCTGCTGCTCGCCCGCCGGATCATCACCGGCCTCACACTCGGCGCCGGAAAGTAAGGACTGTTCATGAGTTCCGTGACCTTCTCCGACACCACGCGGTACTACGCGGGGGTGGACCGGCCCGCCGTCGACGGGCTCGATCTCGAGGTCGCCGACGGCGAGTTCCTGGTGCTGGTCGGCCCGTCCGGCTGCGGCAAGTCGACGACACTGCGGATGCTGGCCGGGCTGGAGGGTGTCGACCACGGCACCATCCACATCGGAGACCGCGACGTCACCGAGCTGCCGCCCAAGGACCGGGACATCGCGATGGTGTTCCAGAACTACGCGCTCTACCCGCACATGACGGTCGGCGAGAACATCGGCTTCCACCTGAAGATCGCCAAGATGGCCAAGGCGGAGCAGGAAAAGCGGGTCCGGGAGGCGGCGGAGGTGCTCGACCTCACGCCGTACCTCGACCGCAAACCGGCCAAGCTCTCAGGCGGGCAGCGGCAGCGGGTCGCCATGGGCCGCGCGATCGTGCGCGAGCCCAGTGTGTTCCTGATGGACGAGCCACTGTCCAATCTGGACGCTAAGCTGCGGGTGCAGACCCGTACCCAGATCGCCTCGCTGCAACGGCGGCTGGGGATCACCACCATCTACGTCACGCACGATCAGGTCGAGGCCATGACGATGGGGGACAGGGTCGCCGTGCTCAAGGACGGCCTGCTCCAGCAGTGCGACACGCCGATCGGGCTGTTCGCCAGGCCGGTCAACGTGTTCGTCGCCGGGTTCATCGGCTCGCCCGCGATGAACCTGCTCGAATCCACTGTGGACATCGAGGGTGTCGTCCTCGGTGGTGCCAAGATCCCGTTGACCCCGGCGCAGCGTTCGGCGTTGACCGGGCCGGGGATCGTCGTCGGCGTCCGGCCGGAGGGCTGGGATCTCGGTACGGCGGGCACGGGCATCGACACCATCGTCGAGGTTGTCGAGGAACTGGGCAGCGACCAGTACCTGTACTGCCGCACCACGGGAACGGAGCAGGTGTTCACGGTCCGCACTCCCGGGATGGCACCGTGGCAGCGCGGCGAAAAGCTCGGCCTGGCACCGAAACCCGGCGCGGTGCACCTGTTCGACGCCGCTTCCGGCGATCGGCTTCCCGACGCATGAGCGACGCTTGCGAGCGAATCATGGATATCATGCGCCAAAAGGAATTCAACACTGTCTCGCGAAGCGAGGCGATCGCATGACCAGTCTGTACCGCACCGAGCTGGTTCTTCCCGCCGCGCTGCTGGGGGAGGAAAATCCGCTGCCGCCGCTGGTGAAACCCGAACAGGTGCAGCAGGTGGCGAACGTGGACGAACTGCCCGCGGATCTCGCCGAAGGGCTGGGCTACGGGCGGCTGGACACCGTGCTGCCGTGTCGTCTGCAGGATGGGTACACGCGGGATCGGCCGACGCGGTCGTTGCCCGCGCTGGTGCTGGAGAACACGCGCCTGCGCGCGACCGTGCTTCCTTCGCTCGGCGGGCGGCTGTATTCGCTGTACCACAAGCCTTCCCGGCGTGAACTGCTCTACCGGAACCCGGTGTTCCAGCCGGCGAACCTGGCTTTGCGGGACGCCTGGTTCGCGGGCGGTGTCGAATGGAATCTCGGCAGCACCGGGCATACGACCATGACCTGCGCGCCGATGTTCGCGGCCGAGGTCGACGGTCCCGACGGCAGTCCGGTGCTGCGGCTGTGGGAGTGGGAGCGGACGAGGGACCTGCCGTACCAGCTGGATTTCTGGCTGCCGGACGAGTCCGACTTCCTGCTGGTGGGGGTGCGGATCCGCAATCCGCACCCGCACGACGTCCCGGCCTACTGCTGGTCGAACATCGCGGTCACCCGTACCGAGCGCAGCCGCGTGCTGGCGCCTGCCACCCAGGCCTGGCACTACGGCTACGGCGGGCGGCTCGATCTCGTCGACGTCCCCGGTGACGACCTGACGTACCCCGCCCGGCACCTCGGCGCGGCGGACTACTTCTTCGAGATCCCGGCGGAGTCCCGCCGGTGGATCGCGGCGGTGGACGCCGGCGGCGTGGGCATGGCGCAGGTGTCGACGGACCGGCTGCGCGGGCGGAAGCTGTTCGTCTGGGGTGAATCCGCGGGCGGGCGGCGATGGCAGGAGTGGCTGGCTCCCGAGGCCCCCGGCTATCTGGAGATCCAGGCGGGGCTCGCGCGCACCCAGCTCGAACATCTGCGATTGCCCGCCGGTGAGAGCTGGGATTGGCTGGAGGCGTACGGTCCTGTCGTCGCCGAATCGTCCGTTGTGCACAGTCGTGATTGGACCGCGGCGACAGAAGCGGTGGAGCGCGGTCTGATCTCCGGGTCCGCTTTGGACGAATACCACAACGCGTGGGGCAAGGTCGTCGACACGACGCCGTCGGTGATACTGCACGAAGGCAGCGGCTGGGGCGCGCTCGAACTGCGGCGGATGGCGGCCGAACTGCCGGGGACCCCCTTCCCGGCGTCCTCGCTCGGGCCCGAGCAGGAACCGTGGCTGGCCTTGCTGGACGGCGTCGTGCCGGACGGTGATCCGCTGGACGTCCCCGCCGCCACGCTGGTCAACCAGGGCTGGGCCCACCGGCTCGAACGGGCGGCGGAGAACTGGGCGGTCTGGTACCACCGCGGTGTCGCCCGCTGGGCCGCCGGGGACCACGAAGCCGCGAAACAGGCTTGGAGTTCGTCGGTCTCGGCGGCGGAAAACCCTTGGGCCCTAAGGAATCTGGCGGTCGCGGCGCGGCGGGAAGGGCGGGATTTCGAGGCCGCCCTGCTGTACGTGCGCGCTCTCGCGCTCGCCCCGCACCTGTTCCCGCTCGCGGTCGAAGCGATCGGCGCCCAGCTCGCCGCCGGTGTCCCGGCGCGGGCCGCCGAACTGCTGGAGACGCTGTCGCCCGAGGCGCGCGCCACCGGGCGGGTTCGCCTGCTCGAGGCGGTAACCCTGCTCGCGCAGGGAGATCCCGACGGCGCGCTGGCGATTTTCGAGGAGGGCTTCGAGATCGCCGGGATCCGGGAGGGCGAGACGTCGTTGTCCGACACCTGGGCGGCCGTGGCGGGGGACCGGCCGTTGCCGGAGCGGTACGACTTCCGGATGTCGGCGCCGGGGTGAGAAGGCGGTGAGAGGGCGGTGAAGAGGGCGGCGAGGAGGGCACTGTGACGCGGAAGTACGAACGGCACAGCGGGCTGCTGCGGATCGTGGCCGAGCGCGGCCAGGTCGACGTCGCCGAACTGGCCGCGGCACTCGCCGTGTCGACCGCCACTGTCCGGCGTGACCTCGATCAGCTCGCCGAACAGCAGCTGCTGACCCGGACGCGCGGCGGTGCCGTGGCCGGGGACGTCGCCTACGATCTGCCGCTGCGGTACAAGATGGCGCGTCAGGCCCCGGAGAAGTCGCGGATCGCCCAGGCGGTCGCGGAACTCGTCGAACCGGGCTGGGTCGTCGGCCTCAACGGCGGTACCACGACGACGGAGATCGCCCGCGCGCTCGCCGCCCGCGGTGATCTTCCCGGCGGGATCACCCTGGTCACGAACGCGCTCAACATCGCCAACGAACTCGCCGTGCGGCACCACATCAAGCTCGTCGTCACCGGCGGTGTCGCGCGTTCGCAGTCGTTCGAACTCACCGGCCCGCTGGCCACCCGCGTCCTCGGCGAGATCGCCATCGACCTGCTGATCCTCGGCGTCGACGCGCTCGACCCGCGGGCCGGCGCCTTCGCCAACCACGAGGGCGAAGCGAGCATCAACCGCCTCATGGTCGACCGTTCCTCCCGCGTCGTCGCTGCCGCCGATTCCTCGAAACTCGGCCGCCGCGCCTTCGCCGAGATCTGCCCCATCACCGCCATCGACACCGTCGTCACCGACTCAGCCCTCCCCGCCGCCCTCGCCGAGGCCTTCGCCGCCACCACAACGGTCCTCACCGTCTGACGCGAACGTAGAACTCGGGCGCGCCAACGTGAAACTCGGGCGCGCGAACGTGGGACTCGGGCGCGCGAACGTGGGACTCGGGCGCGCGAATGTGGGACTCGCGGGCGGCGGGCTCGCACCGCGAGTCCCACATTCGGGAGGTCGAGTTCCACGCTCAAGGGGGTGAGTTCCACATTCGAGATGCGTGGAAGAGCGCGTGTAGATGTTTGATGTTGGAGGTTTTGCTTGACTTTCGTGCACTTGTGAACGCAGGATGGGGCAACGCTGGGCCGGAGAGGGTCCGGCCGGGGACATGGGAGCCGTCGTATGCGCCGTCTTGCCTGTCTTGCCGCCTTGTGCGCGGTCGCCGTCGGAGGGGTGGCGGCGCCTGCCGCCGCGGATGATCAGCTGGTCACGCTGCGGTCGGCGAGCCTGAAGGTCACCGTCGACCCGGACTTTCCGCGTGTCGTCGAGTACACCGACGCGCGGAGCGGGGCGAAGCTGTACGGGAACGAGGACAAGCTCAGCAAGGTCGTCCTGAACGGGACGGCGTATACGCCGCGGGTGACCAGCCGGAAGGCGGGCGACCACGTCGACTACCGGCTCGGTTTCCCGGAGTACGGCGGCGTCGAGCTGGACGCGACGATCGGCCTCAAGGGCAGTGAGATCGACTTCAGGATCACGAAGATCCAGGACACCCCGAAGAACCCCGTCAAGTCACTGTCCATTCCGGACCAGAACCTCGTCTCCGTGCGCAGTGACCAGCCGGGTGCCGCGCTCGCCGCGGCCAAGATGTACAACGCCACCACCGGCACCGGCGACACGTTCACGCAGGTCACCAAGAGCACCCCGGCCGAGACGGCGCCATCGAGCGCGATGTACGGGATCGTCAACACCGGGCAGCTCGCGGCGTCGATCGAGACGAACTCCGCCTACGACACGCCGTCCGGGCCGACCGCCAAGGACAACGGCCGGATCCGCAAGCAGATCGCCGACAAGGGCGGCTACAAGCGCGCCGGGTTGTGGAGCGGTGATTGGACCTACCGCGCCAACGGCGCGAAACCGGAAGACACGGAACCCTTGCCGTACACCAGGATCGTCGTCACCGGGGACCGCAACGGCGACAAGTCCGTCGACTGGCAGGACGGCGCGATCGCCTTCCGCGACATCATGACCAACCCCCAGGGCTGGCAGCAGGTGGCGCAGCGGCCGATCATGCGCATTCCGTTCAACTTCGCCTCGAACGCCGAACATCCGTTCACGCAGAGTCTCGACGAGACCAAGCGGGTCGCGCTCAACACCGACGGCCTCGGCCAGTTCGTGCTGCTCAAGGGCTACGGCTCCGAAGGCCACGACTCCGCGCACCCGGACTACGCGGGTGTCGGCAAACGCCAGGGCGGCGTCAAGGATCTGAACACGCTGGTCGAGAACTCCCGCCGGTACAACGCCGACATCGGCGTGCACATCCAGGACACCGAGGAATACCCGGTCTCGCCCGCGTTCGACCCGGCGATCGCCAACGACGTCAAGAAGGATCTCGGCTGGGACTGGCTCGACCAGAGCTACCACATCAACTACCGCTACGACGGCCAGAGCGGCAAACGGCTCGCGCGGCTGGAAGCGTTCAAGAAGGAGGTCCCCGGTCTCGACTTCCTTTACGTGGACACGTGGTACGGCGACGGCTACACCTCGGAGAAGTTCGCCCGCGAGATGAACGGCCTCGGCTACGACGTCGCGACCGAGTTCCCGGACAAGTTCGAGCGCCAGAGCGTCTGGAGCCACTGGGCCAATGACGTGCACTACGGCGGCAGCAACTACAAGGGCATCAACAGCCAGATCGTCCGCTTCATCCGCAATCACCAGAAGGACGACTGGATCGCGGGCGACCCGCTGCTCGGCGGCGGCGAGTTGAGCGCGTACGAGGGCTGGGTCGGTGGCGCCGGGTACCCCGCGTTCATCGCCAAGACCTTCGGCACCGACCTGCCCACCAAGTACCTCCAGGGCTTCACGATCCAGAAATGGGCACCGCACGCGATCACGCTGTCCGACGGCGTCAGCGTCTCCGACACGACGGGCACGCGGCAGATCAGCAAGGACGGCCATCCCGTGCTCAACGGCGGTGCCTACCTGCTTCCGTGGAGTCAGCAGGCCGAAACCAAGCTGTACCACTGGAATCCGGTGGGCGGGAGTACTCAGTGGACACTGCCCAAGTCGTGGGGTGCCAAGCGCACGGTCAAGCTGTACCAGCTCACCGACACCGGACGCCGGTTCGTCAAGGATCTGAACGTCGACGCCGCGCACCGGATCTCCATCGACGCGGCGGCGAACACGCCGTACGTCGTGTATCCGGCTGATCCCGGGCCGAACTCCGACGCGAACTGGGGTGACAGCACCGGCCTGAAGGATCCGTCCTTCTACTCGGGCAACCTCGACGCCTGGAAGGTCACCGGCGACAAGAGCAAGGCGTCCGTGCCCGCGAACGCGGCCGGGCAGCGTCAGCTGCGTATCGACGGCGGCACCGGGACCACCGTGTCCCAGCAGATCACCGGGCTCACCGGCGGCAAGACCTACACCGCGTCGGTGAACGTCCAGGTCGCGCCCGGACAGCGCAAGGCAAGCCTCACGGTGAGCCCTGCAGGCGGAAAACCCGGTACACAGTGGACGGACGCGTCGAAGGTCAAGAACTACGTCCGTGCCAGTGAGTACGCCGGGACGACCACGCAACGGATGAAGGTCGTCTTCGATGTCCCGAGTGGACAGTCGACCGCGACACTCGCACTGGAGGCGGCGGCCGGGAACCCGCCGGTGTCCTTCGACGACGTCCGCGTCGTCCAAACCGGACGGACGCCGCAGGCAGGGCACTACTTCGCCGAGGACTTCGAACACGTCGACACCGGCTGGGGACCGTTCGTCTACGCCGGGAACGACGGCGCGCCGGACGATCCGCGGACGCACATCGCGCAGAAGAACGCGCCGTACACCCAGGCCGGCTGGAACGGGAAACTCGTCGACGACGTCATCGGCGACGGCGAATCGTTGAAATCCCACGAGGAGAACCAGGGCCTGGTGTATCGGACGCTGCCGCAGACGCTGCGATTCGAGCCGGGTCACCGCTACCGGGTGTCGTTCACCTACGAGGCGTCGAAAACCGGCGACTACGCGTTCGTGACCGGCGCGGGGACGAGCACGACGTTCGCCGAGGCCCATACGCCGACGACGTTCACCGCGACGGTCGACGGTGGTGCCGACGCCTGGATCGGGGTCGCGAAACTGACCCCGGGAACGCAGAACCAGGACCACGATCTGATCCTGGACAACCTGGTGGTGGACGAGATCGGCTGATCCCCTCCGGCGGGTCCTGTGTGGTGCGCGGCGGTGAATGCAGCATACTGCTCGAAACAGGGTGTAACAGCGCAGCACAGTGCGCGGAGATCGCCCCGCGAGCGGCACCGCAGAGGTAGGGAGCACCGCCGATGGCCCGGCACGAACGGTTGAGCACGCTGCTGGACATGCTCGGGCAGCGGGAGAAGATCGACGTCGAGGACGTGGCCGCCGAGCTGAACGTTTCGGCGGCCACGATCCGGCGGGACCTCGACCACCTCGCCGAACAGCAGCTGCTCACCCGCACCCGCGGCGGCGCGGTCGCCAACGACCTCGCCTACGACCTGCCGCTGCGCTACAAGACCGCCCGGCACGTCCCGGAGAAGCAGCGGATCAGCGCTTCCGCGGCCGCGCTCGCCGAGCGGGGTATGGCGGTCGGGCTCAACGGCGGCACCACGACCGCCGGGGTGGCCAGGGCACTCGCGATGCGGGCCGACCTGGCCAGCCGGAGTGACGCGCCGGGCCTGACCGTGGTGACCAACGCGCTCAACATCGCGCACGAGCTCGCCGTGCGGCCCAACGTCAAGATCGTCGTCACCGGTGGCGTCGCGCGGCCGCAGTCGTTCGAGCTGAGCGGCCCGCTCGCCACCCGTGTGCTGTCCGAGCTCACCATGGACCTGCTCTTCCTCGGCGTGGACGCGCTCGACCCCGAGGCCGGTGCCTTCGCCCACCACGAGGGCGAAGCGAGCATCAACCGGCTGATGGTCGAGCGCGCCGAGCGGGTCGTCGCGGTGGCGGACGGATCGAAGCTCGGCCGTCGCGCCTTCGCCCGGATCTGCGCGACCCACGACGTGCACACGCTGGTCACCGACACCGAGGCCGACCCGGCCGCGGTAAGGGCTTTCGAGGCCGCCGGCGTCGAGGTCCTTACCGTCTGAAGTGGCGGGGTAAGGGGTCCGGCCCGCCCGGGAACGGCGTGATCACCTGATGCCGTGACCTCTCCCTCAGCACCATCCTGAGGGTATGAAACACGACTGGATCTTCGACCTGGTGCAGGTGGAAATGGACTACCGCACCGAGGGCAGGCTGACCCCGTTCGCCGAACGCAAGGAGCGGCACCGCGTCCCGAAGCGGGCGTCGCGGCAGTGGTTCAGAACGCGTCGGCTCCGAGCTTGATCGCCAGGCCGATTCCGGCCAGCGCGATGCCGATCCGCAGGAGCTTCGCGGGCAGCCAGCGCGCCACCACCGGGCCCAGCCAGGAACCCGCGAGCAGGCCGATCGTCAGCGGGAGCGCGGTGCTCCAGGAGACGGGGCCGAAGGCGGCGAACCCGGCCGCCGCCACCACGTCGGTCACGACGAGCAGGAGGTTCTTGAGGGCGTTCACCCGCAGCAGGCTTTCCGGCACGGTGGCCAGGAGCAGCGCCAGCATCACCACTCCGGACGCCGCGGCGAAGTATCCACTGTAGACGGACACGGCGAACGTGCCCCCGGTGACCAGCCACGGGTGGGCGCTGGTGGTCCTGGCTTCGGCGTCCTCGTGGGGCGGGCGCCGCACCAGGACGAGCAGGGAGGCGGCACCGACGAGGAACGGGACGACACGTTCGAACACCCCGGGCGGGCTGACGAGGACGAGCGCCGCGCCCGCCGCGCTGCCGAGTACACACGCGATACCCAGTCTTCTCGCGGCACCGAGCTGTCCGGACAGCTCGCGCCGTGAACTGGGGACCGCGCCGACACTGCCGATCGCGAGCGCGACCGTGTTGGTGACGTTGGCGGCGGTCGCGGGCAGGCCGACCGCGAGGAGCGCCGGATAGGAGAACAGCGAGGCCAGGCCCGCTATGGTCCCCGACAGTCCGGCGGCTATCCCCGCGAAAATGAGCAGGGTGAAGAAGGACGCCGTCATCGTGCGACGTTAACATCGGGAATTCGCTTGACACATATGGTTTTTCGCGACAGGACGCGGGGGGGGCGCGGGGGGCCCCCCCCCCGCGGGGGGGGGGGTGGAGTGTGTACTGGTGGTGTGTGTTTTTAAAAAGAGTAGCTGCG
>NZ_JBHYIQ010000135.1:0-11867 GCF_042739895.1 Amycolatopsis sp. NPDC059021 | reverse complement strand
GTGATATATATATCTGTTATATATATTTATCTATCTGTTTTGGCGCCCCTCCCCCGGCGCCGGGGGCGGGCCCCCCCCCCCCCCCCCCCGCGTTCCGTCTCAGTGTGACCAGGTGAGCGGGGCCAGGTAGAGCCCGCCCTGGCCCCAGCCCGCATGCGAGACATACCAATCGTCGTCGTCCCGTATCACTTCCGCCGCGTGCGACTCGAAGTGCGCCACCAGGTTCGCGTTCTCGAAGTGCAGCGGATCGGTGCTGCGATAGACGTCCGTGCCCGCGTAGGCCAGGCGCGGCCCGGTGAACAGGTACCAGTAGCGCCCGTGCCGCACCACGAACGGCGATTCGGTGGGGCCGCCCCAGGTGCCTGTCTCGGGCGAGACGTACGCCGTCTTCCGCTCGCTCCAGTGCCGGAGGTCGTAACTCGTGCGGTAGAGCACGAGGTGATGACCGCCGGTGGGCTCGGTGTTGCCGGTGTAGAACAACACCCAGCGCCCGTTGATCCGGATGACGTACGGATCCCGCGCGTCGTAGCCGTCGGTGAACAACGAGCCGCCCGGATACCGTGTCCAGTGGAACAGATCCCGTGACGTCGCCACGTTGATCGCGGACTTGGTGTTGTCCTTGCCGCCGCCACAGTAGAACATGTGGTACGTGCCGCCGACGCGGATGACGTGCGGTGCCCACAGATGCGTCTCCCCGTAGGCCGGGTCGACCGTGAGCGCGAATGGTTGTTTCGTCCACGGCCCGTGCAGTTCCGGCGCGGTCGCGTGGGCGAAGACGATCTCGTGCTCCGGATCGGCGGGCTCCGCGTGCGTGATGCCGAAGACGTGCCAGGTTCCCCGGGTGTCCTGAATGAACGTGTGATCGTTGAGGTACCAGGGTTCCTTCTCGCCCACACTCGGGTCGTAGATCTTCTCGAACTTCCCGACCGTGAGGTCGTTCTCCGCCGGGGCGGCCCCGGCCGGAGTGGCACCGTTCACCGCCATCCCGAAGGTGGTACCCAGCGCGAGGCAGCCCAACACCGCCGTCCGTCTGTTCACCTGCATGGTCGTCAACCCCTGGTGAATTCGTCGAGTGTGATGTCCAGTAGTTCGCACACCGCACGCAGTTCGGCGCGCCGGTCGCCGGGGATCGCGTGGATGTGGTTGGCGCCGAACCGGGACAGGAACGTCTCGGCGGGGGCGTCGAGCCGCGCGAAGGCGTGCGGCCATTCCGGAGTGGACTGTGCGGTGAGTGCGGCCGTGGTGGGTTCGTCGTAGTTCTCGAACTCGCCCAGCATGAGCTGGAGCCGGTACTCACCGTCCTTGCGCGTGAGCCGCCCCAGCGTCATCTCTCCCGGCGCGGCCACGTGCTCGACCGACGCACCCCCGGCCGGGAAGAAGAACACTTCCGGGTGCAGCGTCACCTTCGCGAGGTTCTCCGCGGGATCGTCGCTGCGTGCGGCGAACCAGGTGGCGTGCTGCCCGGAGTTGCACAGATCCCAGATGTCGCGATCGGCGTGGTAGTGCCGGACATCGGCGAAGAGCACCGGTGTCCCGGAGAGATGCTTCATCAGCTGCATGGTGAGCGCGCCGTCCATATCGGCCTCGGTCGCGCACACGTGTGTCTCTTTAGGACCGTTCCAGTCGTACGGGTCGTTCAGGAACGCCTCCGCGACGTCCATTGTCGCGAAGTGCCCGGTGAGCTCCGGCTGTCCTTTGATACCACTGAAATCGAGGTGCCATTCGTCTATGAGCTCACGCATCGCGAGGTACGAGCCGATCTGCCGTTCCAGCAATTCCGGCGTGAGCTTCTTGCCGTCGTACCGCACGGTGGTGTGCTGCTCCAGCCAGTCGCGGGCCTTCGCCTTCTCGGCGGCGTCCGCGGCTTCGGCCCGCCGGACGATCTCCCACTGGTCGATCTCCTCGACGTCGACGCCGAACTTCCGCTGCCACTGGTCGGTGTTCGCGACGGCCGTGTTCATGCCCATCGGCCGTCCGCCGATCCGCCCGAACGTCGAGCCGCGCAGCCGTGACACGGCCGACGCGGCACTCGCGCGGACGCCGATTTCCTTGATCAGCGCGGTATCTTCCGGATCGCCCCACAGGCGGACGTGGTCGCGGCCGATCTGGTCGAGCGCGCCGCCCGCCGCGAGCATGCCGACCATGCCCGGCTGCACCGGATCGATGTTCGCGACCAGCACCAGCGGACCGCGCAGCGCGCCGGCGGCCAGCATCGTGAAATGCGGGAACGCCCAGACGCAGTAGTGCAGCACGGTGAGATCGACGTTCGCCGCGTCGATCTCGCGGGCGTGCGAGGTGGCGAGGGTGTTGGCCGAAACGGCTGAGGGGGCCCTCACCACCTCGTGCCCCGCGGCGGTGAGGGACGCCACGAGCTTGTCCTCATTGGACTGGATGAAGTCGGCGATTCCACTGTGGACGTAGTCACGCCCGTCCGAAATATTGATCACGCCGATGCGTGCCATGTGTCCTCCAAACACTGTGCCGTTCGCTACTAATCCGACCACAGCCACGGCGGAAACGGGTCTATACAAGCAAACCGGCTGCGAACCGTCTCCGCCTCCATTTGGTCGGCTTAGTAGGCAGAGTGGTTCGCGGTGCTGGTGGGTCAGGTCAGCACCTCCAGCCGGTATTGCGCGGCCGACCAGGCCGGAGCGCCCTTCGCGGGCACGATCCGCACGTCGATCGAGGACCGGCCGGCGGTGACGCTCGCCGGGAGCGCGAAGGTGTCTTCGAGCCAGCGGTGCGTGGCGTTCCCCAGGGGCTGGGTCCAGGTGCCGACCTGTCTGCCGTCGACGTACACCGCGGCCTGCTGGTAGGCGGCGTTCTGGTCGCCGGTCCGCAGCAGCCGCGCGCCCGCGTTGCGGGGATCCAGCGCCATGCTGAAGGACACCGCGCCGGTCGAAGCCGTGCCCGCCCTGGTCACCGGGCCCTGGACCTGGGTGCCTTCGAAGGTCGACGTCAGCGTGCCCCGGGTCTCGCCCTCGGCGGTGTAGTCGTGGTCGTCCCGGCTGGTGTCGTTCCCCGCGTCCACGAGATCGGTCTCGCGCATTCCCGCGTCGGGCTGGCCGTACCAGTACGCGGTGGTGCTGTACTCGGCGGGGATGTTGTCCACCGGCCCGTGTTCGATGCCGAAAGTGAGCGTCGAAGAGAACGGGACCGCGTCCCCGGCGAGCACGCGGACCGCGCCCGTGCAATCCCAGGTGCACCCGTCGCTCTTGAGCTTGTAGGCGGGGTTCCCGGTCAGTGGCATGGCGAAGTTGGTGCCGTCGCGGAAATACCAGCCGGATTCGAAGAAGTCCTCCGTCCCGGTACCGTGCCACTGCGGGCTGGCGACGCCGTCGACGTAGACGCGTTCATCGCCTTCGAGGTATTCACGGCTGCCCTCCGGGCCCTGGCCGATCATGGTCTGTGTCTCGCCGTAGAACACCCCGCGTCCCGCTGCCCGCAGTGTCGTCCAGTCCGCTCCGTTCTGCGTCTGTCCTCTGTGGCTGGTCGCGGTGAAGTAGCCGAGCCTGCCGCCGGGCCGCAATCCGGCCTCCGCCTCCGGGGAAGACGCCGAGGTGACCTCCACCGTCGTCTGGTTGATCGCCTGCCCGCTCGCGTTCACCAGCTCGACGACGGCGCCCTGCCGGTACGGCATCGGCCACCACGCGGTGAACGCGCCGCCCTCGGTGGCGTCGATCGAGGACAGCATCGTCCGGCTGTCGAACCGGCCCAGCCCCGAGCCGAAGAACTCACCGAGCGGCGAGTCCACTGTGGTCTTGCCGTCGAAGGAGATCCGCAGCCGGGTACCGGTCAGCAGCGCCTCGGACGCGGCGACCTTGGCGGGATCGCGCTGGTACCGGTAGATCTGGTAGCCGTTCCACGACTGCAGGACCAGCTGGTAGTCGTGGGCCTTCTCCTCGCCGGGATGGGCGGGTCCGAGGTCGAGGGCGTCCGTGCGCCGCCACTGCCCGCCGACCCGGGAGTGCACGTCGTAACGGAACTCGTTGACGTCGAGATCGGACGAGACGAACTTGTTGGTGATGCTCAGCGAGGACCTGCCCGCGGTCAGGCTCGCCGGGAGGTCGAGCACCTGGTCCGCCCAGACCCCGCGCGGTGTCGCGGCACCGGTCGTCCACTGACCCGCGGGTTTGCCGTCGACGAACACGTCCGCGACCTGGTGGCCGATCGCCGGGTCCGGACGCCGGGTGAGCCGCACGCCGGTGTTCGCCGGGTCGATCGCGATCCGGAACGAACTCTGTCCGCCCTTCCCGAACGCGCGCCCGTCGTCGCGTACGCGTGGCTCGGAAACCAGCTGGGGCAAGGAAACCCGGAGCTGGGTGATGGTCCCCGGGCCGCTGGGCGTGGCGAACCGCGCGGTGGCGCCGTTGGCGACGTCCGCGGTGACCGAGGTGGTGTTCGCGTGGCGCGCTGGCGGTTTCGGATCGCGGATCCCGAAGGCCCGCAGGCGATCCACGACGTCGAGCGCGCGATCGCGCGGGTCGAAGGTACGTACCCCCGTCGCGTCCGGGAATTCGCGGTAGGTGACGTGGTAGAAGAGCGGGTTGTGCTGGACGGTGACCCGCATCGAGCGCTGGTAGGGCATCGGCACCTTGAGCACCGAACCACCGGCGGTGTCGTCGCCGTTGCCCACCAGCGGCCAGACGAACGGCGCGCCGAGCCGTCCGTCCACAATGTCCTGGAGCGACGAGTCCAGCACCGCGCGGCCGTCGAGTTCGACCTTGAGCTTGCCGTTGTTGACCATGTTCCCGTAGTCGCGGGTGAACCAGATGCTCTCGATCTCACCGGCGCCGGTCTTCTCCGCGATCACGCAGCCTTCGGCGGTGAGCCGTAGGCAGCTGTACACGCCGCGGAAGCCGTCCTCGTTGCCGCCCGTGCGGTCGAAGCTGGAGAACTGCTTGGTCTGCGCACCCGGCCGCAACGCCGCCATCGCGTCCAGCGAACGGTAGACGTCCCAGCCGATCGGGCCCACCGAGGCAGGCGAAGGCGGCCGGTCGGGCTGCGCTTCGGCCGGTGCGGCGGATCCTACTACGCTCAGTGCGGTCATGGCTGCTATCAGTAGTGATCTGTGGGCATGACGGACTCTTCGGGGACGCATGGCGACGCTCCGATCGGTGGGGAGGGGAGAGGAGGGTGGTGCTACCGGTGGGGACCGGGGAAAGTCCTAGCTGTTGCCCTTCGCGTAGGCCTCGGCCGCGTTTTCCTTGGTGACCTGCAGGGTTTGCAGCAGCTGGGTCTTCGGCAGCTGCTTGCAGTCGATCAGGAGCTGCTTCGCCGACGCGACGGCTTCACGGCCGCCGGTGGGGTAGACGAACGTCGCGGCGAGCCGTCCCGCCTCGACGGCCTTGATCCCGCCGGACGGGATGGGCAGCCCGTCGATCCCGATGAACTTCAGCTTCTGATCGATCCCGGCGGCCTTCGCGGCGAGGTAGGCGCCCTCGGCCATCGGGTCGTTCTGCGAGTACACCGCTTGGATTTCGGGGTGTGCCTTGAACACCGCGTCCGCCTGCTGCTGGCCCTTCTCGCGCAGCCAATCGGCGTCCACTGTGGACACGATGTCGATGTTCTTGCCCTGGATTCCCTGGGCGAAGCCGTCCTGGCGTTCCTTCGCCGGAGTCGACCCGGCGAGCCCGCGGATTTCGGCGATCTTGCCGCCCTGCGGCAGGATCTTCTCGGCCATGAACTTCCCGGCCTGCCTGCCGATGTCGACGTTGTCCGCGCCGATCCACTGCGTGTAGCCGTCGCCGTCGACCTTCCGGTCGAGCACCAGCACCGGGATGCCCTTGTCGTAGGCCTTCTTCACCACCGCGGTCAGCGGCGTCGCCTCGTTCGGGCTGATGATCAGCAGGTCGACCTTCTGCGTCATGAAGTTCTCGACGTCGGCGACCTGTTTGCTGTTGTCCTGCTGGGCATCGGCGAACTTGACGGTGAACTGCGGGACGCCCTTCGCCGCGCGCGTGATGTCGTCGTTCATCTGCTGGCGGTAGGGCTCCGACAGGTTGGCCTGGCTCATCCCGATGGTGAAGCTGCCGCCCGCGCCCTTGCAGGCGGCCTGGCTGGGCCCGGTCTGCTTGCCCTGTCCGGAGTTCTCGCTGGTGGTGCCACAGGCACTCGCCGCGAGAGCCAGCACGGCCAGCGCGGTGACGGTGAGATGGGTGCGTGCGCGGACGGACATCGGATACCTCCCAGTTTCCGGGCTCACGGTGTGGGCCGGAGTCGTTGCAGGCCCGCGGCGGCCACGATGACGAGGCCCTTGATGAGCAGCTGCACGTTCGGGTCGACGCTGTTGAGCGCCAGGATGTTGTTGAGCACGCCGAGCAGCAGCGCGCCGGCGACGGTGCCGACGACCGAACCACGCCCGCCCTGCAGTGCCGTGCCGCCGACGACGACCGCCGCGATCGCGTCGAGTTCGTAGCCGCTGCCGTCGTTGGGGCTGCCCTGGTTGAGCTGCCCGGCGTGGATGATCCCGGCCAGCGCGGACAGCAGCCCGCACAGGCCGAACACCAGCACCTTCACCCGGGTGACCGCGACACCGGACAGGCGTGCCGCCTTCTCGTTGCCGCCGATCGCGTACAGGTGCCGGGCGAACGCGCTGGTGCGCAGGAAGATGATCGCGAGCGCGGCGACGATCACGAAGATGATCGCGGGGATCGGCACGAGACCGTTGAACGTGCGCTCGCCGAGCAATGAGAACGTCACGGGCGCCTCGCCGGGGCCGTCCCCGTACGCGATCGCGACGCCCTGGCCGCCGGACCAGATCCGGGCGAGCCCGCGTGCGATCTGCAGCCCCGCCAGCGTCACGATGAACGCCTGGATGCCGAACACCGCCGACGCGATCCCTTGCAGCAGGCCGAAAACCAGCCCGGCGAGCAGGACGAGCAGCACGGTCGGCAGCACCCCGAAGCCGTCGTGCACCATGAGCACGGCCGAGCCGACCGCCGCGAGCCCAAGCACCGCGCCGACCGACAGGTCGATGCCGCCGATCAGGATCACGAACGTCATGCCGACCGCGATGATCCCGATCTCGGCGGTCGCGCGGACGACGTTGAACAGGTTGTCGCTGGTCAGGAACAACAGCTCGCCGTCGCGGTGCGGGGAGAACACGATCGCGGCCACCAGCACCAGCACCAGGCCGAAGAGGCTCTGGAAGCGGAAGAGGGTGTCCGCGACGGCGGCGCCGCGCCCCGGCAGGAACTCCGCCGGTTCGCGCCGGATCTCGGTCTGCTGTTCACTCATGCGATTGCCTCGCTCCGCGAGACTGTGTTGAATCTTTTTGGCGCATGATTTCCATGATTCGTTCGCAAGCTTCACTCATGATTCTCCCCCACGACAGCCATTTCCTCGCCCATCGCCGCGGCGAGCAGTTCCGCCTCGCCCGCGTCGTGCGTGTCCAGTTCCCGGACGCTGCGGCCGTCGTGCAGCACGATCACGCGGTCGCACAGCCCGACCAGTTCGGCGGGCTCCGAGGACGCGAGCAGGACGCCGATCCCGCGCGCGGCCGCTTCCGAAAGCAGCTGGTAGATCTCGGCCTTGGCGCCGACGTCGACGCCGCGGGTCGGCTCGTCGAGCAGCAGGAGGCTCGGTTCGGTGAGCAGTGCTCGCCCCAGTACGACCTTCTGCTGGTTGCCCCCGGACAGCGTGTTCACCGGATCGCCGAGCGCGCCGATCTTGATCTTCAGCTCGTCGACGACGCGACGGACCTCGCCGGATTCCCGGCGCCGGGGCACGTAGCCGCCGACCGCGATTCTGTCCACTATGGACAAGATGGCGTTGGCGCGGATCGAGTGCGGCAGTGCCAGGCCGGAGATCCGGCGGTCCTCGGGCACCATCGCCATGCCGAGCCGCATTGCCTGGCGTGGGCCGCGTGGCCGCACCACGCTGTCGCGGATCCGCACTTCCCCGTGCCAGCGGCCCGGGGTGCCCGCGCCGAAGAGCGTCTCCAGCAGTTCGGTGCGTCCCGAACCGAGCAGGCCGCCGAGCCCGACGATCTCGCCGGCGTGCACGCTCAGCGTGATGCCGTTCGGTTCGCGCCTGCCGGGCCGTACCCGTCGTGGCCGGAGCGCGAAATCGGTGAGCCGCAGCAGTTCCCGGCCGGTGTGGCTGTGGTCGGTGCGGAACAGGGTCTGCACCGGGCGGCCGACCAGTGCCTCGGTCACCTGGGCGACGGTCAGGTCCGCGGTGTCGAAGGCGGCGGCGACGCGTCCGTTGCGCAGGACCGTCGCCCGATCGGCGATCCTGCTGATCTCGTCCATGCGGTGCGAGATGTAGACGACGCCGGCCCCCGCCGCGCGGAGTTCGGTGATCACCGCGAACATCCGGTCCACCTCGGCGGGCGAGAGCGCGGACGTTGGTTCGTCCATGATCAGCACCTTCGCGTCCAGCGCGAGTGCCTTGGCGATCGCGACGAGCTGCTGTTCACCGGTGCGCAGTTCGCCGACAAGCCGCTTCGGGTCGAGCGTGATTCCCGTGCGCGACAACAGGTTTCCGGTTTCGCGGTTCATCCGGCGGATGTCGATCACGCCCGCTCGGGTGCGGAGTTCGCGGCCGAGGAAGATGTTCGCCGCGATCGACAGCCCCGGGACCAGGTCGAGTTCCTGCGGGATCATCGCGATCCCGGCGCGTTGCGCGTCGTGCGGCGAGCCGAAACTCACCGGGCTGCCCTCGATCGCGATGGTGCCCCGGTGATCGGTGACGTCACCGGACAGGATGCGCATCAGCGTCGACTTGCCCGCCCCGTTCTCCCCGAGCAGGGCGTGGACTTCGCCGGCGCGCACCGTCAGATCGACGTTGTCGCAGGCGAGTGTTCCGCCGTAGGCCTTGCTGATGCCGGTCATCGCGACCAGCGGTGCGGTGGGGACGCTCACGGACACCTCCCAAACACCTCACGTCGGCGGGAGGCGGTGGGTAATCGATTACTCAAAACGCTAGGTGTGGAGTCCTGACTGTGTCAAGCGTCACTTCGGGGACGTTTGCCCAGGTTAGCCGGAACGGCCCAGTGCTCCTCAGCGGTGGGAGCTGTCGCGGATGAGCAGTTGCGCCCGCATGGTCGTGGTGCTGGTCGTCTTGGTGCCCTCGGTGATCCGCGCCAGGAGGAGCCGCGCGGCGAGCTGGCCCATCGCGCTCGCCGGCTGGGCGACCACGGTCAGCGCCGGATCGATCAACGTCGTCCACGGCGCGTCGTCGAACGCGACAATCCCGACGTCCCGGCCCGCACGCAAGCCCCGGTCCGCCAGTGCTTGCAGGACGCCGACGGCCATCGTGCTGCTCGACACGAGCAACGCGTCCGGCGGCTCGGGGAGCGACAGCAGGTGTTCGGCCGTCTGACGTCCGGCGGTGCCACGGAATTCGCACCGGCGGACCCAGCGGGCCGAGGACTTGGCCTGGGCGGCCCGGATCCCGTCGCGGAATCCGGCGAGCCGATCGTCCGCGGTCGTGACCCCGGCGGGGCCCGCGATGCAGCCGATCCGCTCGTAGCCCCGCTCGGCCAGATGCAGTGTCGCCTCCTTGGCGGCGGCCCGGGAGTCGACGAGCACGGCGTCGCAGTCGGCCGACCGCAGCCGCCGGTCGACGGTGACGATCGGCGTGCGGTGGTCGAGCAGCGGCTGGACGTCGCTGTCCGGCGTGGTGGGCGACATGATCACGCCCGCCAGCCGTTCCATGGCCGCGACCTCGACGTACCGGCGTTCCTTGGCCGGGTTCTCGTCGGAGTTGCACAGCATGACCGAGTACCCGGCGGCCTGCGCGGTGTCCTCGACGCCGCGCGCGATCGCGGTGAAGAACGGGTTCTCGACGTCGGAAATGATCAACGCCAGCACGGCGGTCTCGCGGCGGCGCAGATTACGGGCGAGGCCGTTCGGCGTATAGCTGAGCTCTTCGGCCGCCCGCGCCACCCGTTCGGCCAGCGCCGGGTCCACTGTGGACTTCCCGTTCAGCACCCTGGACACTGTCGCGGTGGACACTCCGGCCCTCGCTGCCACGTCGGATATCGTCGCCACCTGCGTTGTCCTCTACCGTGCATTGACACATCTGAGGCTTTCACAATAGCGTGGTAATCGATTTCCCGAACGTCGGCCGTGGCTGGAGGTCTGATGTCACCGCGCACGGGACTGTTGCTCGGAGTGGACATCGGGACGTCGAGTTCGAAGGGCGTGCTGGTCGACCCGGCGGGCGGGGTGCTCGCCAGGGCGGTCCGCGAGCACACGGTGTCGACGCCGCATCCGGGCTGGGTTGAGCACGACGCGGAAGACGTCTGGTGGCGCGATTTCACCGCGATCACCGGGGAATTGCTGCGCGCGGCCGAGGGGCGCGAACTGGCCGGACTCGGGGTCAGCGGGATCGGGCCGTGCCTGCTGCCCGCCGACGAACGGGGCACGCCGCTGCGCCCGGCGATCCTCTACGGCGTCGACACCCGCGCGGTCACCGAGATCGCCGAACTGGACGACGAACTGGGCGCGGCGGACATCGTCGCGCGTGGTGGCTCGCCGCTGACGAGTCAGGCGGTCGGGCCGAAACTGCGCTGGCTCGCCCGGCACGAACCGGACGTCTACCAGCGCGCGAAGATGCTGCTGATGGCGAGTTCGTTCGTGGTGCACCGGCTCACCGGGCGGTACGTGCTGGATCACCATTCGGCGAGCCAGTGCACGCCGATGTACGACCTCGCCGCCGGGGGCTGGGCGCGGGACTGGGCCGAACGGGTCGCGCCCGGCCTGCCACTGCCGGAGCTGTTGTGGCCAGGGGAAATCGCGGGCGAGGTCAGTGCCGAGGCCGCCGAACGGACCGGGCTGCCGCGCGGGCTCCCGGTCGTCGCGGGCACCGTGGACGCTTGGGCGGAGGCGACGAGCGTCGGCGTCCGCGAGCCCGGTGACGTCATGGTCATGTACGGCACCACGATGTTCCTCATCCAGGTGCTGACCGAACCGCGCCCGCATCCCGGGCTGTGGGGCACGCGCGGTGTCACGCCGGGCAGTTTCACGCTCGCCGCCGGGATGGCGACGTCCGGTTCGATCACCGACTGGCTGCGCAAGCTCTTCGGCCGCGACTACGCGGAACTCGTCGCGCAGGCGGCCGAGGTTCCGGCGGGCAGCCGGGGTTTGCTGCTGCTGCCGTACTTCGCGGGGGAGCGCACGCCGCTGTTCGACCCCGACGCGCGGGGCATCCTCGCCGGGCTGACCACCGGGCACGGCACGGCCGAGGTGTACCGGGCGGCGCTGGAGGGCATCGCGTACGGCGTCCGGCACAACTTCGAGGCGATGGAACAGGCCGGGGGCGCGGCTGGACGGCTGGTCGCGGTCGGCGGCGGGACCACCGGCGGGCTCTGGACGCGCATCGTTTCGGATGTCACCGGGCTGGCGCAGCAGGTGCCCGCCGAGACGATCGGCGCTTGCCTCGGCGACGCGCTGCTCGCGGCCGAAGGCGCCGGTGTCGACGTCGATGCCGCGCGCTGGAACCCGATCGCGTCGACCGTCGAACCCGATCCGGCGATGACCGCGCGGTACGACGAGTTCTACCGGCACTACCGCGCGCTCTACAACGCGACGGCGGACACCGCGCATTTCCTCGCCGCACAACAGCACGCTGCCGAGACGCCGTAGTCGCGGGCTGCTTGTCCTTTGTGGACTGTGGTGCTGTGAAGGGGGCCTTGAGGGCGTTGAGCGCTGTGAAGGCTCCCTTCGGGGCGTTCGGTGGGGTCTGGGAGTGCGCGGCTCGCGGGGTTTGTGTTGCTTGCGGGGTTCGTCGTGGTGGTGGGGCTTCGGGCGGCGGCGTCGTATGTCGCGAACGCTCCGTTCGCGACGGTGTTTTTTCCGCCCCGGCGCATAAAATAAAAAAAGAACACAAAAAAAAATATCCAAAGAGAGGGGGGGGGT
>NZ_JBHYIQ010000134.1:0-24023 GCF_042739895.1 Amycolatopsis sp. NPDC059021 | reverse complement strand
GCGATGAGCGCTGTGAAGGAGGCCTTCACGGACTTTGGCCGGGGGCTGCGAGGAGGCGGGGTGGCGCGGCACCCCCTCGCGGCCCCCGGGGTTCAGTGGGCGACGGCCTTTTCGGCGCCGGCGCCGGTCAGCGAGCGGACCTCCATCTCGGCGTACTTCTTCTCGTCGTGTTCCTTCGACAGCACGGTGCCGAGCCAGCCGAGGAAGAACGCGATCGGGATGGACACCAGGCCCGGGTTGTCGAGCGGGAACCAGTGGAAGTCGACACCCTGGATCATCGACGCGCTCTTGCCCGTCTTCGGGTCGATCGGCTTCCCGGACACCGCCGGGGAGAAGACGATGAGCACGATCGTGACGATCAGGCCGCCGTAGATCGACCACAGCGCGCCCTGGGTGTTGAACCGCTTCCAGAACAGCGAATAGAGGATCGTCGGCAGGTTCGCCGACGCCGCGACCGCGAAGGCCAGCGCCACCAGGAACGCGACGTTCTGGCCGTTCGCCAGGATGCCGCCGACGATCGCCACCGCGCCGATCACCAGCGCGGTGATCCGGGCTACGCGCACCTCCGAACCCGGCGTCGCCTTACCCTTCTTGACCACGCTGGCGTAGACGTCGTGCGCAAAGGACGCCGACGCGGTGATCGTCAGGCCCGCGACCACCGCCAGGATCGTCGCGAACGCGATCGCCGCGATCAGGCCCAGCAGCACCGGGCCGCCGAGTTCGAGCGCGAGCAGCGGCGCCGCGGAGTTCACCCCGCCGGGCGCGGCCTTGATCTTGTCCGGGCCCACCAGCGCGCCCGCGCCGTAGCCGAGGACCAGGGTGAACAGGTAGAACACGCCGATCAGCACGATCGCCCACACGACCGAACGCCGGGCCTCACGGGCGGTCGGCACCGTGTAGAAGCGCATCAGCACGTGCGGCAGGCCCGCGGTGCCCAGCACCAGCGCGATGCCGAGCGAGAAGAAGTCCAGTTTGGACGTTCCCGTCGCGCCGTACTGCTTGCCCGGCCCGAGCAGCGCCTGTCCGGCCTTGCCGCCCTTGTCGACGGCGGCCTGCAGCAGGCTGGAGAAGTTGAAGCCGTACTTGCCGAGCACCCACAGCGTCATCGCCAGCGCACCGATGATGAGCAGCGCGGCCTTGATGATCTGCACCCACGTGGTGCCCTTCATCCCGCCGATCAGCACGTACGCGATCATGATGATGCCGACCACGACGATCACCAGCGTCTGGCCGGTCTTGCCCTCGATGCCGAGCAGCAGCGCGACGAGACCACCGGCGCCCGCCATCTGGGCGAGCAGGTAGAAGAACGACACGGCGAGCGTCGAGATCGCGGCCGCCGCACGCACCGGACGCTGCCGCATCCGGAAGGCGAGCACGTCGCCCATGGTGAATTTCCCGGTGTTACGCAACAACTCCGCGACGAGCAGCAGCGCGACCAGCCACGCCACCAGGAACCCGATCGAATACAGGAATCCGTCGTAACCGTAGACCGCGATGGCGCCCGCGATACCGAGGAACGAGGCCGCCGAGAGATAGTCGCCGGAAATCGCGATGCCGTTCTGCGGGCCGGTGAACGCACGACCGGCGGCGTAGTAGTCCGACGCCGTTTTGGTGTTCCGGCTGGCGCGGAACACGATCACGAGCGTGATCACCACGAACAGCCCGAAAATGCTGATGTTCAGGAGCGGGCTGCTGCCTTCGACGCCCGCGGCGAGCGTGCTGGTCATGCCTTCCCCTCCAGGTCTTCACGGATCTTCTCGGCCACCGGGTCGAGTTTCTTGTTGGCGTAGCGCACATACAGCCACGTGATCAGGAACGTCGACACGAACTGCAGCAGCCCGAAGACGAGGCCGACGGTGATGTTGCCGAACAGCTTGGTGCTCATGAACCCGTGCGCGTAGTCGGCGAGCAGGACATAGAGCAGATACCAGGCGAGGAACAATGCCGCCATCGGGAAGACGAAGCGGCGCAGGCGGCTGCGCAACTCCCGGAACTCCGCGCTTTCATGGGCCTTTTCCCAGACCGTGGCGTCCGGTGGCCCGCCGGTCACGTCGGTGTCTGTGGTGCTCATCGGCGTCTCCTCGCGGCACTGCGAATGTGGTGCGCGCCACGGTAGGGATCACCAGGTGAGGACGGAACCGTCAGCGGTTCAAACGCAAGCTCCGGCGACGAACGGTTGACGAACGGCGCGCGGCCGGGGACGAACGGCGCTCGTGCAGATGCAGCCGCAGCATCGCCGTCGTCGACCAGGAAGGCGGTCTGCCGCGCGAAGAGACCAGCATCATTACGCCGAATGCCGACGGTACCGACCAGAGTGCCGGTTGGGCCACCACGATCGCCACCCAGCCGTGGAGTTTGGGTCCGGCGAGGGTGAACAGGAACGAGCCCGACGAGGCCAGCAGCCCGGTGAGCACCCCGGCGATCCCGCCCGCCGCGGTCAGCCGGGGCCACCAGATGCCGAGCACGAGCAGCGGGCAGAACGTCGAGGCCGCCACGGTGAAACCCCAGGTGACCAGCTCACCCGCGCCGAAGCGCGCGGACGGCAGCGCGAGCAGCACCATCACGCCCGCGACGACGACCACCGTCACCCGCAGCCGCCGCAGCCCGCCGGGCATGAGGTCGTAGGCCAGCGCCCCGGACATCACCAGCAGCAGGCCCAGCGACGTCGCCAGGAACGCCGCGAACGCGCCCGCGGTGAGCAACGCGGTGAACAGCTGCCCCGCCCACCCACTGTCCACTTGGGACGGAAGGGCGACGACGACGGTGTCGGTCCCGCCGGACAGGTACAGCTGCGGCACCAGTACCCGGCCGAGCACGCCGTAGATCCCGGGGAACAGGTAGAACACGCCGAGCAGCGCCACGGTGATGGCCGCGGTCCGGCGGGCGGCGCGGCCGTCCGGGCTGGTGTGGAAGCGCATCAGGACGTGCGGCAGGCCCATCGTGCCCAGCATGATCGCGATCAGGATCGACCAGGTGCTCAGCAGCGGGTAGCCCTGGTCGCCGAGGTCGAGCAGCGGCCGTTGCCAGTCGGCGCCGCCCAGCGGCGCGACGCCCGGCACCGACGGTACCGGCGCGCCCTCGGCGAACGTCAGTTTGTCCTTGCTGCTCAAGGAAAGTTCGCCGGGCTGCAGGACGCGGGTGCCGCCGTCGGGCGTGCGCAGTGGCGTCGGCTCGGTGATCCGCAGCGTCGTGTCGATCTCGAACGAGACCGGGGTGTCGTGCGCGAAGCGGGTGAACTCCACCGGATGCAGGGCCGCGTCCCGGTTCACCGCGCCCGCCTGCAGGACCAGCCAGATCGCCGGGACCAGGAACAGCAGCAGCTTCAGCACGAACTGGAACGCCTGCACGTACGTCGCCGCGCGCATCCCGCCGAGCGCGAGGGTCACGCTCACCGCCGTCCCGGCGATCGCGACGCCGACCCAGTACGGCGTGCCGCCGACCGCCTTGAGCACCAGACCCGCGGTGCGGAACTGGGGGAGGACGTAGATCGTGCCGATCACCAGGATGACCACGGCGGACAGCCGGCGCAGCGCGGGTGAGGCCAGCCGCGCTTCGGCGAAGTCCGGCACGGTGAGCGCGCCCGAGCGCCGCATCGGCGCCGCGACCAGCACGAGCATCGCGATGTAGCCCGCGGTGAACCCGACCGGGTACCACAGCGCGCCGACGCCGTCCTTCACCACGAGCCCGGCCACCCCGAGGAACGACGCCGCCGACAGGTACTCGCCCGACACCGCCGCCGAGTTCACCAGCGGCGACACCCGGCGCGAGGCGACGAGGAAGTCCGACGTCGTCCGCATCGCCGCGACGCCCCGGATCCCGATCAGCAACGTCACCGCCACCACCGGCGCGACGGCTAATGCGACCCCCACTCAGGTCTCCCCGGTCACGCCGCGGTGGTGGTCTCTGAAGGCCACCTTCAGGGACCTGAACGCCCTCAAGGTGGCCTTCAGAGACTTGCCGCGCGGGATCACGGGTCGTCCTCGAGGCGTTCGGCGCGGCGCAGCTGCCAGCGGGCGAGCAGCGCCATCGCCGGGTACGGCAGCACCGCGATCATCAGCCACGACAGCGGGATTCCCCACAGCCGCACCGAATCCAGCCCGGGAAACACCGCGAACACCGCGGGCAGGCCGAGCAGCAGCGCGAAGATCAGCACCAGCGCCGGAATCCCGCGACGCCGCTGCGCCCGGTACAACTCGCTCGCGCGCTGCGCGTCCGCCGCGCGCAGCCGGGGCTGCCGCCAGCGGCCCCGCGCCTGCCGCCGCGCGTGCGCGAGCCGGGTCTGCGGGCTGGTGACGGCGACACGCCGGACGCGGCTCATCGCCGGGACCCGAGCTGACCGCGTTGCGCGGCTTCGAGCAGCCTGTCCCGCAGGTCGCGGGCGTGCCTGCGGCTGACAGGGACGTCCCCGGCCTCGGTGTGCGCTAGCAGGCCGCCGGTGGTGTCGCTGCGCAGCTCCAGCACCGCGTCGACGGCCAGCAGGAACCCGCGGTGCACCCGGCTGAACCCGGTGCCCTCCCAGTACTCCTCCAGCCGCGAGATCGGCATCCGCACCACGTGCACCCCGGCCTTCGTGTGCAGCCGGACGTAATCGCCGTGTGCCTCGGCGAACAGGACGTCGTCGCGCCGCACGTACCGGGTCCGGCCGCCGGAGTCGACCGGCAGCGCGGCCATCGCGTCGGGAGCGGGACGCGAGGGTGCCGCCATGCGCGTCACCTTCGCCAGCGCGGCCGACAGCCGTTCGGCGCGGACCGGCTTGAGCAGGTAGTCGACCGCGCCGATGCCGTACGCGGTGACCGCGTGCCCGTCGTGCGCGGTGACGAACACGATCACCGGCGGTTCGGACAGCTTCGCCAGCAACGAGGCCAGTTCCAGGCCGTCGAGGCCGGGCATGGAGATGTCGAGGAACACCGCGTCGAAATGGTCCGCCTGAAGGAGTTTCAACGCCTTCAGCGCGTCTCCGGCACCGACGACCTCACCGACTTCGGGCGCCTCGCGCAGCATCCGGCACAGCTCGTCGAGCGCGGGCGCCAGATCGTCCACAGCCAGTACACGCAACCCGGTCACGGCAGCACCCCCGGCTGGAAGCGGGGAACGCGCACGATCACCCGGGTTCCCGCGCCGACGGCGGTCTCCACGGTCAGCCCGTACCAGGGGCCGTAGACGTCGCGCAGCCGTCTGTCCACATTGGCCAGTCCGACGCCGTCGTCGGAGCCCTTGCCAGCCAGGATCTCCGCGGCCCGCTCCGGCGCCATACCGACGCCGTCGTCCTCGACCGTGATCACGCAGTGATTCCCTTCCGCCTGCCCGTCCACCTGGACGAGCCCGGTGCCCGAGCGCGGCTCGATCCCGTGCCGGATCGCGTTCTCCACCAACGGTTCCAGCACCAGGTAGGGCACCGCGACGGCGAGCACCTCCGGCGCCACCCTGACCTGGACGCGCAGCCGTTCGCCGAGCACCGCCCGCTGCAGCGCCAGGTACGTCTCGACCGCGCGGAACTCCTCGGCGACGACGGTGTATTCGCCGTGCCGGGCGAGGCTGTAGCGCGTGTAGTCGGCGAAGTCGAGCATGAGGTCGCGGGCGCGGTCCGGATCCGAACGCACCAGTGAGGCGATCACGGTCAGCGCGTTGTAGACGAAATGCGGTGACATCTCCGCGCGCAGCGCCCGCAGCTCGGCCTCCGCCGCCTGCTCCGCGGAGGCCTCCAGCTTGCCCCGCTCCAGTGCCTGGATCACCAGATCGGCGGCTTCGCGGGCCACGTTCGCGGGTACGTCGCCGACGACCAGCAGCGCGCCGGCGGGCTCGTCGTGGACGTGCAGCGGCAGGACGCGCAAGGCGGCGCCGGCACCGGGCTCCTCGTTGCGCAGTGCCTCTTCGAGCAGCTGCGCGACGACGTCGTCCGGGCCGGGTCGCCCGGACCACACCAGCGACCCGGAGAGGTCGGCCAGCCCGAGGCCCGGCACGTCGAACAGCCGCCGCAGGCCGTGCGCGGCCCGGCGGGCATGGGCCCCGGCCAGGCCGTCCATCAGGTCGTGGGTGATCCGGCGCGCGGCGGCGAGCACGGGCAGGGGATCGGCGGCCGAGGCCGCGCGTTTCGCCAGCACGGACGTCGGACCTCCCCTCGGTGCCGCTCCGGGACAGATTCGGGACAGTGCGGGACAGTGCGGAAGGAGAGTCTAACCGGGAGTGATGTCGAGAACGCCGATCCGGTTCCGTCATCCCCGCGAAAGTGCCACGATCGGCACCCGCACCCGAGGAGACCACCATGAAGCACGAAGACGTCGCCGCCGTCCTGGCCAAGCCGATTTCCGAGGAGCTGCTCGGCTCGTCGATCCCGGCCCGGCTGGCCTACGTCGGTCTGGACGGTGATCCGCGGGTCATCCCGATCGCCTTCCACTGGGACGGCGCGCGGATCGTCGTGTGCACGCTGCCGAAGAGCGCGAAGGTGCGGGCGCTGGAGAGCAACCCGCGCGTCTCGCTGACGATCGACACCGAGGGCTGCCACCCGCCGCGTGTGCTGCTGATCCGCGGCGCGGCGAGCACCGAGCTGGTGGACGGGGTGCCGGAGGAGTACGTGGCGGCCAGCCGCAAGCTGGTCCCGCCGGAGCAGTTCGAGGAGTGGTCGGCCGGGGTGCACGCCCTGTACGACCAGATGGTCCGGGTCACGATCACCCCGGACTGGGCGAAGCTCCTGGACTTCGAGACCACCATCCCGCAGTCGGTCGAGGACATCATCCGTGCCCGCCAGTAGCCGAGTGAGCTGAAGGGGACTTTCCTCGCATCGCATGCGACGAAAGTCCCCTTCAGCTCATGTCACGAGACGAAAGTCCCCTTCAGCTCAGCACTGCTGCTTGTAGAAGTACTGCGCGTTGGCGTCCATGTCCGCCTTGGTGATCGAGTGCAGGCCGGGGGTCAGGTTGCGGGTCACCGGCTTGCCCTCCAGCGCGTTCACCGCCTGCTGCACGCCCTGCTGGCCGATGGCCGCCGGGTCCTGCGCGATGAGCGCCTGGTACTCGCCCTTCTTCAGACCGTCCACTTCGGACGGGCTGGCGTCGAAGCCGACCAGGTTGACGGCCCCGACCTTGCCCGCGTTGCGCAGGCCGGTCGCCGCGCCCTCGCCGGTGTTCAGGTTGGTGGCGAAGATCCCCACCAGGTCCGGAGTGGACGACAGCGCCGCCGACACCTTCGACGCGGCCTGGTCCGGCTCGTTCTGGGTGAACTGCACCCCGGCCGACTTCAGGTTCGGGTGGTTCTTCAGCTCGTCCTCGAAGCCCTTGGCGCGGGCGTTCGTGGTCGAGGTCCCGGCGATGGTGTCGAGCACCAGCACCGAACCCTTCTTGTCACCGAGCAGCTTCGCCAGCGTCTGTGCCGCCAGCTTGCCGCCCTCGACGCTGTCCGAGGAGACCGAGGACTCCGCCACGCTGGTGTCCTTCAGCGCGGTGTCCACCTCGACGATCTTCGAACCGCGGCTCTTGACCTGCTGGATCGGCGCCAGCATCGCCTGCGCGTCGGTCGGCGCGATGAGCAGACCCGCGGGCGGGTTCGAGCCCAGCGCGTTGACGATCTGGGTCTGCATGGCCGCGTCGAACTTCTGCGGCGCCTGCGTGGTCAGCTCGTAGCCGAGCTTCTTCGCCTCGGCCTGGGCACCGCACTGCATCGAGATGTAGAACGGCTCGGCCTGCACGCCGGGCACCAGCATGAGCTTCTTGTTGTTGGCCGGCTTGGAATCACCGGAGCCGCTCTGGCCGACCTGGCCACCGCCGCACGCGGTCAGCAGGGCGGCGGCGGAGGCGAGCGCGCCGGCGGCGACGAGGGACTTTCTCAACTTCATCGTGGAGCACCTCTTTGTGCAGTAGGGAAAATTACCGGGAGTTGCGGCGACGCCGGCGCCGCTGGTCGAACCACACCGCCGCGATCAGCACGGCGCCGACCGCGATCATCTGCCAGAAGTCCTGGACGTGCGTGATGTTGAAGCCCTTCTTCAGCACGGCCGGGATGAACACGCCGATCACGGTGCCGAGGATCGACCCGACGCCGCCGAAGAGACTCGTCCCGCCCATCACCGTCGCCGCGATGGCGTTGAGGTTGTCGGTGGTGTGCGCGGAGATCGTCGTCGACGCGTAGTACGCCAGCGAGAGGAAACCCGCGATCCCGGCGAGGAACCCGGTCAGGGTGTACACCTTGAGCAGATGCGCGGTGACGCCGATGCCCGCCCGGCGCGCGCCCTCGGCGTTGGAGCCGACGGCGAAGGTGTAGCGCCCGAACTTCGTGGTGTGCAGGAGCCACGCGCCGATGAGCGTGATGACCACGGCCACCAGCACCAGGTTCGGTACCCCGCCGAAGGACGTCCCGTAGCCCAGCGTCTTGTTGAGCTCGGTCGGCACGCTGCGCACGTCGGACCCGTTGTTCAGCAGGTACGCCGCGCCGAGCGCCGCGCCCATCGTGCCGAGCGTGACGATCAGCGGCGGGATGTTCGCCACCGCGATGAGGAACCCGTTGATCAGGCCCCACACCGTGCCCGCCACGACCGCGGCGAGCAGGCCGACCAGGATGACGCCCCAGCCCGCGTGGCTCGCGTCGCCGCCGGAAAGCGCTTCCATCGTCTTCCCGGCCACCATGCCCGCGAAGATCAGCACCGAGCCGACCGAGAGGTCGATGCCCGAGGTGATGATCACGAACGTCATGCCGACGGAGAGCACCAGCAGCACCGAGGTCTCGATGAGCAGCGTCTGGAAGGTGAACAGCGTGGCGAACTCGGCGGGCGCGATCGCGGTGAACACCACGATCAGCGCGAGCAGCACCAGCGCGATCCAGAACGTGTTGGCCCCGACCAATCGCTTGCCCAGCGGCAGTTTGCCGAAGCCCGCGTCCGGCGTGGTCTGGATGTCCGGGTCCTTCTGAGCAGGGGTTGTCACGGTCATGCCGCCTCTTCCTGTACCAGTGCGCCGGTCATCGCGGCGACCAGGTCTTCCAGCTTCGTGTCGGCCCCGGTGAAGCGCGCGACGCGCTTGCCGAGCCGCAGCACCTCGATCCGGTCCGACACCGACAGCACCTCGGGCATGTTGTGGCTGATCAGCACGACCGCGATGCCCTTGTCCCGCACCTTCTTGACCACGTCGAGCACGCGTTCCCGCTGCACGACGCCGAGCGCGGCGGTCGGCTCGTCCATGAACACGACCTTCGACGCCCACACCACCGAACGCGCCACCGCGACGCTCTGGCGCTGGCCACCGGACAGCGAGCCGATCGGCACGTCGGTGCTCTGCAGCGTCACGCCGAGCCGTTTGAACTCCTCGACCGCCTGACGGCGCATCTCCGCCTTGTCCAGCATCCCGAGCTTGCCGAGGATGCCCTTGCGGTGGATCTCCCTGCCCAGGAACAGGTTCGCGGCCGGGTCGAGCTCCGGCGCGACCGCGAGGTCCTGGTACACCGTCTCGATGCCCATGCGCCGCGCGGTGGTCGGCGAGTCCAGGTGGATCTCGGCGCCGTCGAGCAGGATCTTGCCCGAGGTCGGCTGCTCCGCCCCGGACAGGCATTTGACCAAAGTGGACTTCCCGGCGCCGTTGTCGCCGATCAGTGCCGTGACCTCGCCCGCGCGGGCCTGGAACGAGGCCCCGCGCAGTGCCTCGACCGAGCCGTAATACTTCGTCAGATTCTGTGCGTCCAGCAGGATTTCGCTCACGCCTGCGACCTCTTTTCCGGAACGGGCGGACGGCAGCGGATGAGCGACAGGTCGCCCTCCACTGTGGACTGCCCGGCGTCGTGCGGGACCACGTACGTCTCGCCCTTGTTCAGCGCGTACTCGCCACCGTGCTCGGTGCGCAGCACGCCCGTGCCCTCCATGACCACCAGCACCGCGAAGGACGGGTCCAATGACAACGTTGTCGCGTTAGGACGAAGACGGTCGGCGCGGAAGAAGGCGTCCGAACCGTCGGCCAGCAGGTCCACAGTGGACGAACTGTCGGTGCCCGTGTGCTTGACGATGCTCGTGAGCCGTTCTTCGTCCCAGCCGGTGGTGTCCAGCGTTTCGATGGCGGTGTCGAAGCCGAGGCCGAGGTGGCCCTTTTCCGGATTCGCCAGGAAATCCCGCCATTCCAGCGTCAGCGAGAAGTCGGTCGGCTGCTGCAACTCGACCACGAACACGCCTTCGCCGATCGCGTGCGGCAGCCCGGCCGGGATGTAGACCGTGTCGCCCGCGGTGACCGGGATGCTGTTCAACGCGCCGAGCATGCTGGGCGCGTCCTGCTCGCGGGTCCAGTCGGCGACGGTCCGCTTGCTCACCGTCTCCTTGAAACCCGGGTACACGCGCGGGTCGTCGCCGTAGGTGCCGACGACGATCCACGCCTCGGTCTTGCCGAAGTGCGAGTCGAAGTGCTGCCGCGCGAACGCGTCGGTCGGGTGGAAGTGGACCGGCAGCCGCTGCCCGGCGTCGAGCAGCTTGACCAGCAGCCCGGTCGAATCGCCCATCGCCTCGACGTGCTTGGCGCCGAGCCAGGCGACCGGGTTCTCGCGGACCGCGTCCCGCAGCCAGACGCCGCTGGGCAGCTTCGTCAGGCCGTGGGTTTCCTGCCCGAACATCGTGGTGGCGGAAGCGACCCAGTCCTCCGGGCCGTATTTGTTGTCCGAATTGGACGCTCCGCGTAGTGCCGCGATGGCGTCGCCGCCGCGGTAGAACTGCGGAGGCTGGTTGGCCGGGAGCCGGAGGGGTTCGAGGTGCGCGTTCACTGAGGCGCCACCTCCCCGGAACCACGGGCGACTAGATGCACGGGCAGGACTACCTTTCTGGGGGCGGTGGGATCTCCTTGGACACGGGCGAACAGCAGTTCGGCCGCCGCGTGCCCGAGCGCGCCGACGTCGTGCGCGATGACGGTGACCGGCGGGTCGAGCAGATCCGCCAGCTCGAAGTCGTCGAAGCTGACCATGGCCGGGCGGTGCTCGGCGTGGGCGAGCGCGCGCAGCAGGTGCACGGCGACCCGGTTGTTCCCGGCGATGACCGCGGTGGCCGCCGAAGGCCCGGTGAGCAGTGCGCGGACGGCCTCGCCGATGCGCTCAGGCGTCGGCGTGCCCATCGCGACGAGGCTCTCGTCGTAGGGAATCCCGTTGCGCACACAGCCTTCCCGGAAGCCGCGCAGGCGCTCGGCCGCGGTGAAGATGTCCGGGCTGTCGGCCAGGAAGGCGATCCGGCGGTGGCCGTGTTTCGCCAGGTGCGTGACGGCTTCGACGGTACCGCCGAGGTTGTCGACGAGCACGGTGTCGGCCACGATGTCGCCGGCCGGGCGGTCGAGGAACACCACGGGGGTGCCCGCGCGCATCTCCGGCACGAGGTAGCCGTGCTGCATCCCGGCGGGCACGATCAGGATCCCGTCGACCCGGCGCGCGCAGAACTCCAGCGCCAGTTCCCGCTCCCGGTCGGAGTTCTCCTCCGACGAACCGGTGAGCACCTGGCGGCCGAAGGAGGTCGCGATGCGCTCGACGGCGCGGTTCAGCTCGGAGTAGAACGGGTTACCGACGTCCTCGACGATCAGGCCGATGGTGCCGGTGGTCGACCCGCGGCGCAGGTTGCGCGCGCCGAGGTTGCGCCGGAAACCGAGCTGCTCGATCGCGGCCATGACGCGTTCGGCGGTGTCCGGGTGGACGGCCGGTTCGTCGTTGACGACCCGCGAGACGGTCTTGATGCTGACGCCCGCGAGCCGGGCCACATCGCTCATCGTGGCTCGTCTGCTGGTGGTGCGGTGGCCGGATTCCGGGCCACCGGGCGACAACGTTGTCATAGTGGCAGGATTCGACATCACGACGGCGGTCCGTGTCAATACCCGAATCGATAAAGGAGACATTTTCCGGGACTGAAACGTTACGACGGACGGATGATCAGCGTGTCTTGAAACAGACAGGCTTCGACGCGAGCCTTGACGTTCTCGTGAGCCCTTGCCCATCGTTGCCCGCATCGACAGTGTGCGCGACAAGGTTGTCAGCCATGCTCCACGGTTCTGAAAAGACGACACGGGTCGCGCCTGGAGTAGGAGAGGCGATGGCGATGGCGCGAGCGCGCTTCAGAGCCGGGCTGGTGTTGCTGACGACGGCCGTGACGGCCGCGGTGGTACCCGCGATCCCCGCCGCGGCGGCGTACACCGCGGCTGCTGTCCAAGACCCCGCCAAATGGGTCAACACGTTCGTGGGCACCCGGCCGGGCGGGCAGGACCACGGCACCGGCGGCGGCGCCGGGAACACGTTCCCCGGCGCGGTGTCGCCGTTCGGGATGGTGCAGTGGAGCCCGGACACCGTGAAAGCCCAGCACGGCGGCTATTTCTACGACGACAACGCGTTGAAGGGCTTCAGCCTCACGCACCTTTCGGGCGCGGGCTGCTCGACGTACGAGGACATCCCGTTCATCCCGTTCGTCGGCGAGGTCACCACCTCGCCCGCGACCGACCCCGGCCGCTACACCTCGAAGTTCTCCCACACCAACGAACACACGAGCCCCGGCCGCTACGACGTCACCCTCGACAGCGGCGCGAAGGTCGAGCTGACCACCACCCAGCGCACCGGCTCGGGCCGGTTCACCTACCCCGCCGGCGCCTCCTCGACCCTGCTGATCAACACCTCCGGCTCGGTCATGGGCACCGACGACGCCTCGATCACCATCGGCAAGGACACCATCAGCGGCTGGGCGACCAGCGGCCGCTTCTGCGGGGCCAAGGACAGCTACCGGGTGTACTTCTCGGCGAAGTTCGACACCCCGTTCGCCTCGATCGGGACGTGGAAGAACGGCGCGGTGACACCGGGCAAGGCCGCCGAGACCGGGGGAGCGCAGCCGAAGGTGGCGCGGCCCAACGGTGACAAGGCGACACTCGCTCGCGCGGCGTCGATCGCGCCGCAGGACACGACCGTCAGCGGTCCGGGCAGCGGCGGGTACGTCACCTTCGACAACCTCGCGGGCGCGCAGGTGAACGTCCAGGTAGGACTGTCCTTTGTGTCCGTCGATGGCGCCAAGGCGAACCTGAAGGCGGAGAACACCAGGCGGTCCTTCGACGACGTCGCCAAGGCGGCCCGCAAGGCGTGGAACGACCAGCTCGGCAAGATCGCCGTCGAAGGCGGCTCGGACGCCGACACCTCGACGTTCTACACCTCGCTGTACCACTCGCTGATCCAGCCGAACGTCTTCTCCGATGTGGACGGCAGCTATCCCGGTTTCGACGGCCGGATCCACAAGGCCGAACGCGGCCACGCGATGTACACGAACTTCTCCGGCTGGGACATCTACCGTTCGGAGATCCCGCTGCTGGCGACGATCGCGCCGAAGGAGACGTCGGACATCGTCCGCTCGATGATGGCCTACGCCGAGCAGGGCGGGTCGTGGGACCGCTGGACCGTCGCGAACGACTACACCGGCGTGATGAACGGCGATCCGTACCACATCATCGTGTCCAGCGCGTACGCCTTCGGTGCCCGTGACTTCGACGCGCAGAAGGCGTTGCTGCTCATGATCAAGGGCGCGACGCAGCCGACACAGGGCTACACCGAACGGCCGGGCCTCGAGGACTACCAGAAGCTCGGCTACGTGCCCGGCGCGGGCGCCGACACGCTCGAATACACCAGCGCCGACTTCTCGATCGCGCAGCTCGCGCGGCGGCTCGGCGACAGCGCGACGTACCAGACGTTCATGAAGCGCGCGCAGAACTGGCAGAACCTCTACAACCCGGGCAGCGGACACCTCCAGCCGCGCGGCGCGGACGGCTCGTTCTCCGGGAACTACAACCCCTCCAGCTCGCAGGGCTGGGTCGAGGGCAACGGCGCGCAGTACGACTGGATGGTGCCCTACGACCTCGGCGGCCTGGTCACCGCGTTCGGCGGGAACAAGGCCGTGGAGTCCCGTTTGGACACCTTCTTCACCAAGCTGAACGCCGGAACCCATGAGCCGTATGCCTTCCTGGGCAACGAGCCGAACTCGAACGCGCCGTGGGTGTACTCCTACGCGGGTGCTCCCGCCAAGACGCAGTCCATCGTGCGCCGCGCGATGACCGACCTGTACAACCCGAAGCCCGAAGGCCTGGTCGGCAACGACGACCTCGGCCAGATGTCCTCGTGGTACGTCTGGGCGGCGCTCGGCATCTACCCGGAGATCCCGGGCCGCGCCGAGACGCTGCTGAACACCCCGTTGTTCCCGAAGGCGACGCTGACCACGGGCGCGGGCAAGAAGATCGCCATCAGCGGGCAGGGCTCGGGGAACTACGTCGCGGGCCTGAAGGTCAACGGCACCGATGTCGGCAAGGCATGGCTGCCCGAGGCGCTGATCTCGACCGGTGGCAAGCTCGACTTCGCGCTCTCGGCGACGCCGACCGCGTGGGGCAGTGCCGCCGCGGACGCGCCGCCGTCCTTCCGTGACCAGGAGAAGCCCAGCCTGTCCTTTGTGGATCCGGCACGTGTGGTGACTCCGGCGGGCTCGACGGCCAAGGCGTCGGTGGGTGTGCAGGACCTGTCCGGCACCGCACGGAAGTGGACCTGGACGGCGTCCTCTGTGGACGGTGTACAGGTGTCGCCGGCGTCCGGCAGCGTCGACGTCCCCGCGGCGGGCAAGGCGCGCGCGGACATCACGGTGAGCGTCCCGGCGGGCACGTCGGACGGCGCCCGCCGGATCCCGGTGACGTTCTCCTCACCGGGCCTGGCGAACACGCAGGCGACGCTCACGGTGCTGGTCGCGCAGCCGGGGAGCTGGCTCGCGACGGTGAACAACGCCGGGATCTCGCCGGACGCCAAGCCCGAGGCGGCGAACTTCGATGGCGGCGGCTGGAGCTACTCGGCCGACGCGTTGGCCGCGGCCGGGGCGAAGCCGGGTGGCACGGTCGGTTCGGACGGGCTCAAGTTCACCTGGCCGTCGGCCGCGGTCGGGGACCCGGACAACATCGCCGCGTCCGGGCAGACCCTGAATGTCTCGGGCTCGGGCCGGTTGTCGCTGCTGGGCGCGGCGGCGAACGGGAACGCGTCGGGGACGCTGACGATCACCTACACCGACGGCAGCAAGTCGACCGCGAACGTCGGGTTCTCCGACTGGACGCTCGGCGGCGGCGCCAACCAGCCCGCGTTCGGCAACCGCGTCGTGCTGTCCACGCCGTACCGCAACACCGCGGGTAGCACCCCGCAACAGATCCGCACGATGGTGTTCGCCACCGCGCCGATCACGCTGGACGCCGGTAAGACCGTCGCCAGCATCACCTTCCCGGCCACGACGTCCGGCGGCGAACTGCACGTGTTCGCCGTCGCCGTCGGCTGAGATCGCCGAAGTCTCTGAAGGCCACCATGAGGGCACTCAGTTCCCTCATGGTGGCCTTCAGAGCACATTACGAGGAGGCTCGATGAGGAGCAGAAGGCTGGGGGCGGGCGCGCTGGCGCTCGCCGTGGTGGCGACCGGGCTGACGCCGGTCGTCGCCGAGGCCGCGCCGGCGGACGTGATCGACAGTGTCAACACGTTCATCGGCACCAAGGACGACGGGAACACCTTCCCCGGCGCGTCGGCGCCGTTCGGGATGACGCAGGTGAGCCCCATCGGCTCGCACTACGCGGGCTGGCGTTACGACGACACCGCGATCCGCGGCTTCGGGCATTTCTTCCTGTCCGGCGCGGGATGCTGGGAACAGGGCGGGCTCGTCTCGACCCTGCCGACCACCGGCGCGGTCGGGCCGGGGGCGGCGTTCGACACGACCAAGCCCGCGACGTTCGACCAGAAGCGGTACGCCTCGCCGTACACCCATGACGGCGAGGTCGGAAAACCCGGCTACTACAAGGTCCGGCTCACCGGCTACGGCGGCATCGACGTCGAGACGACCGCGACCACCCGCACCGGCGTCGAGCGCTACAACTTCACGACTGCGCAAGATAAAGAACAGGGCGACGCCAACGTGTTCGTCAACGTCGGGCAGGCCAACGACAAGGAACCGGTGACCGCGAGCAGCATCCGCGTCGTCGACGACCGGACGGTCGAGGGCACGGTGGAATCGCAGGCGTTCTGCGGCGGCAAGCCGTACACGACGTGGTTCCGCACGACGTTCGACAAGCCGTTCAAGTCCTCGGGAACCTGGTCGCCGACCGGCGGCACACCGGGGAGCAAGGAGTCCTCGGGCGGCGCGGGCCTGCGCGGCGCGTGGCTCACCTTCGACGGCGGCCCGGTGACCGCGACCACCGCGATCTCCCAGGTCGACGCGAACGGCCCGAAGGTCAATCTCGCCGCCGAGCGGGTCCGCCCGTTCGACAAGGTCCGCGCCGACACGCAGCGCACCTGGCGCCAAGAGTTGTCCACTGTGGACATCAAGGGCGGGAAGCCGGACGACCGCACGGTCTTCTACACCTCGCTCTACCACTCGCTGCTCCAGCCGCTGACCGGCAACGACGCGGACGGCCGCTACTACGGCTTCGACAAGAAGATCCACCGCGCGGTCGGCTGGACCTATTACGACTTCT
Organism: Amycolatopsis sp. NPDC059021; assembly: GCF_042739895.1. Taxonomy (NCBI): domain Bacteria; kingdom Bacillati; phylum Actinomycetota; class Actinomycetes; order Pseudonocardiales; family Pseudonocardiaceae; genus Amycolatopsis; species Amycolatopsis sp. NPDC059021. The sequence goes on along the minus strand of NZ_JBHYIQ010000134.1, from coordinate 7,574 downwards.
TCTCGCTGTGGGACACCTATCGCTCACAGAACCAGCTCCTCGCGCTGCTGCGTCCCGATCGGGCCAAGGACATCGCGAAGAGCGTCCTGGCGATCCACGACCAGGGCGGCTGGCTGCCGCGATGGGCGTACGCGAGCCAGGAGACGAACACGATGACCGGCGACCCGGTCACGCCGTTCCTGGTCGACCTGTGGCGCTATGGGGCGTTGTCCGGCAACGAGGTCAAGGCGTATCAGGCGCTGTTGCAGAACGCGCGCGAGGTGCCGCCGGCGTCGTCGCCGTTCCAGGGCCGTTCCGGGAACCCGAGTTACCAGAAGGACGGATTCGTCCAGTACGACCCGAATTTCCCGAAGAAGGGCCAGGACACCGACCCGAACCATGGCGCGTCGGCGACGCTGGAGTACGCGCTCGGCGACTGCTCGCTGTCGATCATGGCGGCCGCGCTGGGCAGGAAGGACGACGCGAAGGCGCTTTCCGAGAAGTCCCGCACCTACCGCACGTTGTGGGACACCAGCCAGAACGACCGCGGGTTCAGCGGGTTCTTCCGGCCGAAGGTGGCGGGCGGCGGCTGGTTCACCCCGGCGGACAAGCCGTACAGCCCGCAGAGCCAGGACGGGTTCCACGAGGGCACGTCGTGGCAGTACCAGTGGCTGACCCAGCAGGACGTCCCGGGCATCACGAAGCTCATGGGCGGCAAGGAGAACGTCGACAAGCGGCTCGACGACTTCTTCGCCTACTCCGACCTCGTGGCCGATCCGGCCAAGACCGTGCGCGAGAAGTGGGTCGTCGGGCCGTACAACTACTACAACCAGTTCCGGTACAACCCGAACAACGAACCGGACCTGCACGCGCCGTGGATGTACACGCTTTCCGGGCAGCCGTGGAAGACCTCCGCGGTGCTGCGCGCGGCGCAGACGCTGTTCACCAACGCGCCCAACGGCGTGACCGGCAACGACGACCTCGGCCAGATGTCGGCGTGGTACGTCTTCAGTGCGTTGGGGATCTACCCCGGTGCGCCTGGTACCGGGAACTTCCTGTTGTCCGCGCCGCGGTTCTCGAAGTCGGTCATCCACCTGCAGAACGGACGCGACGTGACGATCGCCGCGGGCGGGGCGGACGGCGCGAAGCTCCAGTACGTCGCGGGTCTGCGGGTCGGCAACGGCTGGTGGTCGTCGCCGAGTGACCGCGCGTACGTCAGCTTCGAGCAGCTCAACCGCGGGGTGACGCTGGACTTCCAGCTCACCGCCGACGCCGCCAAGGCCACCTGGGCGACCGGCCCCGGCGGCGCCCCGGCGTCCCCCTGCGCCGGGTAGCCCAGGGGCCGCCTCAACTGGTTCAGACCGGTACGGACCGGGGCCCGTGAGCATCATCACGGGCCCCGGTGTTCCGGTGAGGGCCGTCACGTATCACACTGGTGTTACACACGTCCGACAGCGCTGTTGACGTCCACCCGGGAATCCCGTTTGGACACAGTGAGGTCGGACATGTTCGTGTAGAGCGCCAGTGAGAGTGTGAGACCCACTCAGGAGGAGTCGTGTCCAGCAAGGCCGCTTTAGTATTCCGCGTGGCCGCAGTCGCCGAAGCCCTGTCCTGGGCCGGCTTGCTGATCGGGATGTTTCTCAAGTACGTCGTCCACGCCGCGAACGACGGCGGTGTCCCCGTCCTCGGCATGGTGCACGGCGTCATCTTCGTCCTGTACGTCGTGATCTCCCTCTCCGTCGCGAAGCCCCTCGGCTGGCGGCCTCGCACGCTGGTCCTCGCGCTGCTCTCCTCCATCCCGCCGCTGTTCACCTGGCTGTTCGAGAAGTGGGCGCTGCGTAACGGCAAGCTGGACGGCCCGCAGCGGCTGAGCCAGGGCGGCACCGGCCTCTTCCAGGCGAAGACCCCGGAGACCGCCGCGGCCTGATCTCGCGTCTTCTTCGTACGGCCCCCGTGAGCACCGCTCGCGGGGGCCGTTCTCATTCCGCCTCGCGAATAGCCTTTCGGGCGGCACGAACTGTCGGTGTCCGTCGCTACGCTGAGCGTGACCAGACGGGCGAAGCCGTCGTGGAGTTCCCGCTCTACCTACCTCTGGAGGCAGTTCGTGCGGCTCGGTGACAAGAAGCGCGGCGAGGAGAAACTGAGGTCAGGTGACAACTGGCTGACTCGTGACGCTTGGGCGGCGCAGTGGCAGAACTTCGAGCGGAGTGCGTGGCGCCTGGAAACTCTGCCTGTTTACAAGGTGGGGCCGGAAGAGGGTGAGCTCGAACGCTTCCTGGCAACCGGCGAGGCCGAGCCACCCACACACTGGTACGAAGAGTTGCGGGAGCACGCTGCGGCAGGCCGCACGGTCGGTCGGGTGCACACGCTCACCTCGCCGCTCAGTGACTACCTGCGGTTCGAATTCACGGCCTACCCGGGCAGCGTCGATGCCGGGGAGGACGTCCGCATTCTCGACTACTCGCGAACGCCGAATCCGGGGCTGCCTGACCAGGACTTCTGGCTGTTCGACGACGAGGTGGTCGTCCTGATGCACTACGCCGAGGACGGCACGCAGCTGGGCCGGGAGCGGCTGGTCGACCTGGACCCTGAGCCCTATGTTCGGTACAAAGAGCTGGCGATCCAGCACAGCGTCCCGTTCCTGGAGTACGTCGCGAAGGGCTGATATTCAAACCCGAGAGCGCCGCAGCTGGCCAGCCCAGCTTCGCGGAAGCCCTGCGCATCCTGTGCAGGGCTTCTGGGCTGCCCTGATCCTCGGTTCCTCGACGACGGCCCCCGTGAGCATCGCTCACGGGGGCCGTTTCATGTCTGGTCTCATTCCGCCTCGCGAATAGCCTTTCGGGCGGCACGAACTGTCGGTGTCCGGCAGTACGCTCGCTGTGACCGGTTCCGAGGGGAGAGGTAGCCATGAAACTGAAGAGACTCGCTGGCGATTGCGACGACAACGATTGCGCCAAGGTGTCGTTGACGGAGTGGGGAACAGTCGTCGTCCAGGGTGACCTGTTGCAACCCGAAGGCGACCTACATCCCGGGCGAGGTGAGGCTGCTGTGGAGATTTCGCTCGACCTGCTTCTGGAGGCAGCTCGTGCGGCCCGGTGACGAGAAGCTCAGGTCAGGTGAGAACTGGCTGACCGGTGAAGCCTGGGATGCGCAATGGCGGAAGTTCGAACGGAGCGCATGGCGGCTGGAGACGCTGCCCGTCTACCGGGTTGGCCCGGAGACGGGCAAGGTCGAGCGGTTTCTCGCTACCGGCGAGATCAATCGCTCCAGTCGCTGGTCCACCGAGTTGAGGGCCCATGCGGCGGCGGGCCGCACAGTCGGCCGGGTGCACACCATCACTCCGCCGCTGAGCGACTACCTGAAGTACGAGTTCGCGTGCTACCACGAAAATGTCGAGGCAGGCGAGGAAGTCCGGATCCTCGACTTCTCTCGGACGCCGAACCCGGGGCTCCCTGACCAGGACTTCTGGATGTTCGACGACGAAGTGATCGTCCTGATGCACTACGCCGAGGACGGTACACAACTGGGCCGGGAGCGGCTGGTCGACCTGGACCCTGAGCCCTATGTTCGGTACAAAGAATTGGCGATCCAGCACAGCATCCCGTTCCTGGAGTACGTCGCGAAGGGCTGATGTTCGAACCTGAAAGCGTCGAGGCCAGACAGATCAGCCTCGCGGAAGCCCTGCGTACCCTGCGCAGGGCTTCCGGCCTGTCCGGTGAACGGCTGGCCGACAGGACAGGTATCAGCCAGTCCAAGATCTCGAAGATCGAAACGGGCAAGCTCCGGCCGAGCATCACGGATGTGGAGCAGATCGTTCATGCGCTCGGCGTCGACCGTGGCTACGCCCACGAGCTGCTGACGCTGGCGCAGCTGGGCACTGTGCAGTACGAGTCCGACCGCGACAAGAGCAAGCTCGGCTGGGGCAAGGTCCAGGATCAGCTCGCCGCGATCGAGCGGTCTGCTGCCGAGATACGATTCCTTCTCCCGACCATGATCACCGGCCTGCTTCAGACGCCCGAGTACGCGTCGGTGGCTGTAAATCATCCGGTGGGGCGGCAAACGCCTGAGGCGGTCCAGCGGGAGATCGTCGCGCGGAAGCTTGCTCGGCAGCGAATCCTTTACGACACCGGAAAACGGTTCAGATTTCTTTTCGCCGAAGCGGCCTTGCGCTGGCGCCTCCTGCCTGCTCCGGCAATGGCGATCCAGTTGGACAAGGTAGTGTCATTCGCCGCGCTCTCAAGCGTCTCCGTGCAGGTCATCCCGCTTTCGGTGACTATGGCCGACGCGCCACTAGAGGTCTTTGTCGCCTACGACGACCGGCTGGTGAGGATCGAGACCTCGACGTGCGTGCTGGCCTTGCGTGATCCGTGGGACATCGCGTTCTACCGGGCGCAGTTCGACCACTTCTCGTCATCCGCGCTCGGCGGTGAAGAGGCGCGAGAATTCATCAGTGGTATCGCTGACGAGTTTCGCATGGCGGATGGGTGAATTCACGTCGTGGAATATCGGAGGTCGATTCTGGTGACGTGAATACGTTCGGGTGAGTGCGGTTTCCTGGCGCGAATATTCCGGTCGAAGAATTGAATTCGTGCTTATCGTCCGGTGAATGGGTGAACGGCTCGACTGGCGGCTGATCTGGTGGGTGAACACCGGTAAGGCCCTGCACGCGCTGGCGCGCGAAGTGCCGCGTGGCGTGGCGGCCACCCGGCACGCGCTGTGCGGTGAACAGGTGCGGGTGGTCGTCCGGCCCTGGCTCGTCGTGCCGGGACCGGTGCCGATACGGGAGTGCCCCGCCTGCCGCGCGAAGGTGAACGCGGCGCGGCCGGAACGGACCTCCCGGCTCGGTTTTCCGTCCTGATCGGACGGATTGGACGATCCGGAGTGGAGCGCTTACTCCGTGAAGTCGCCCGCGGCGCGGCGGACCTTCGTCAGCAGGTCGGTGAGCTGTTCGGTCTGGCGGCCGGTCAGGCCGGTGAGCCCGAAGTCGATGGCGGTGACGGCTTCGGTCGCCTCCTCGCGGCGGGTGCGGCCGTCGTCGGTGATCTCGACCAGGGTCGTGCGCCGGTCGGTGGGATGCGGGACACGCTTGACGAGCCCGTCGCGCTCCAGCCGGTCCACTATGTTGGTGACGCTGGTGGGATGCAGTTGCAGCCGTTCACCCATCACGCGCATGGGCAGGCTCGCGCTGCGGGCGAAGGTGAGCAGCACCAGCGCCTCGTACCGGGCGAAGGTCAGGCCGTGGGGCTTGAGCGCGCCGTCCACCGCGGACTGGATGATCTGTTGCACCCGCATCACGCCGGTGACCGCGGCCATGGTGCCGGAGGGCCCGATCCGGGCCTCCCACAGCTGCGCCGCGCGGGCAATCGGGTCGAACGGCAGCGGACGGTTCATGACGGTCGAAGTTACCAGCGGGTACCGGGTTCGTGTCGGCTGACCGGGAATAAAGAGAGGACACAAGATGATCGTCGCCTTCAGTGTCAGCCCGTCCGGTGGGGACTCCGACGGCGGAGTCAGCGAGGCGGTCGCCCGCGCGGTGCGGGTCGTGCGCGAGTCGGGGTTGCCCAATTCCACCAACGCGATGTTCACCAACATCGAGGGCGAGTGGGACGAGGTCATGGCCGTCGTCAAGCGCGCGGTCGAGGCGGCGGGGGAGGGCTCGGCGCGGGTCGGGCTGGTGCTCAAGGCCGACATCCGGCCGGGCTACGAAGGACAGCTCGAGGCGAAGGTCGAGCGCGTCGAGGCGCGGCTGAAGGAGTGATCAGGGGAGCGGAGGCGTGAACGCGACCTTCCAGCGTCCCTTGGCCTCGGTCAGGGCGAGCGGATAGGAGAACCGTTCGCCCTGCGCGCGGACGCCGGTGACCACCGCCTGGGTGGGCTGCCGCTCGTCGGGGGCCAGCTGGACCGCCACCTCGCGGACCTCGCCGCTGTCCAGCTTGGCGAGGTAGCTCTTCGCGAAGTCGCCGGAGTCCTTGCCGCCGTAGTCGACGAGGTTCGCCAGCGCGTCGGAGTCGCGGGTGGTCAGTGCCGTGGCCAGCTGGTCGCGCAGGTTCGACGGCGAGTCCGCGCCCGCCTCGGGCTGGTGCGCGATGAGCAGCGTGATCGTGGTGATCCAGGCCACCAGTGCGAGGACAGCCCCGCCGACCCGGACGTCTCGCTTGCTCACCATCGGCCCGCCCTCTCGTGCTTCTGGGGCCGAGCTTGCCCCACGGCAGGTTTCCTGCCAACCGGACGGGCCGGACACCAGCGGTGAAACGCTCGCGGATGCGTGCCAGGATGGAGCCGTGACACACCCACGCGGATCTGCAGCAGCGAAGTCAGCGGCCATGTCCGCCGCCCTCTCCGGCGCGGTCGATCTGTCCGCACTGAAGGCCCGTGCCGAAGCGGCACGCAAACAGCCGGCGGCCCCGCCCGAGGGCGGCGGCCCGGCACCGTCCGGGAACGGTGCGCCCTCGGGCGACGCCGTGATCGAGGTCACCGAGGCGACGTTCCAGGCCGAGGTCGTGGAGCGTTCGCTGCGCCAGCTGGTGATCGTCGACCTGTGGGCCGAATGGTGCGGCCCGTGCAAGCAGCTCAGCCCGGTGCTGGAGAAGCTCGCCGGCGAGAGCAACGGCGCCTGGGTGCTGGCCAAGGTCGACGTCGACGCGAACCCGCGGATCGCGCAGCTGTTCGGCGCGCAGTCGATCCCGACCATCGTCGCGATCGGCGCGGGCCAGCCGGTGGACGCGTTCTCCGGCGCCCTGCCCGAACCCGAGATCCGGAAGTGGCTCGGCGCGCTGATGGACGCGCTGCGGGACAAGCTGCCCAGCATCACCGCGGCCGAGCAGGGCGGCAGCCCCGTCGAGGAGCCAGAGGACCCGCGGTTCACCGAGGCCGAGACCGCTTTCGAGCGCGGCGACTTCGCGGCGGCGCAGGCGGCCTACGAGCGCATCCTCGACGTCGAACCCGCCAACGAGCAGGCCAAGACGGCGCTCGCCCAGGTCAAGTTCACCGCCCGCGCCGAGGCAGCCGACCCGGAGGCGCTCGCGAAGGCCGACGCCGACCCGTCGGACATCTCCGCGCAGCTCGCCGCCGCCGACCTCGAGGTCGCGGAGCAGCAGGTCGAGGCCGGATTCGCCCGGCTCATCGCGACCGTGCGCCGGACGGCAGGGGACGACCGCAACAAGGTCCGTGAGCACCTGGTGGCGCTGTTCGACCTGTTCGACCCGGCCGACGAGCGCGTCATGAAGGCACGCCGCGACCTGGCCAGCGCCCTGTTCTGACCCAGCGCCCCCAGCGAGGCTTTCTCACTGAGGTGCCGGGGTGATGTCGCGAACGCTCCGTTCGGGACGTTGATCGTCGGCAACGGAGCGTTCGCGACACCGGGCAATGCCGGCGGCGTGCGCGAGGAAGTGCGAGGGACGCCCTGGGCGCATCCACCGGACCCGATTGGGGCGCTCGGCGCCGAAGATCAAGTGCGCGCCGGGATTACGTCTCGAACGCGTCGTTGGAGACGGTGAGCGACCTGAACGCGTCGTTCACGACACCGGCGCAGCGGGGCTGGGCGCACTGCCCATGTCGCGTAGCCGCCCGTCGGGGGGTTAATCGACGCGAGCGGC
>NZ_JBHYIQ010000133.1:19061-24154 GCF_042739895.1 Amycolatopsis sp. NPDC059021 | reverse complement strand
GATCAGCGTCCCGAACGGAGCGTTCGCGACAGACAACGCACCCCATGGGTCACACGTTTCCGCACCCACGAACGCCCCCGAAGGGAGCCTTTGCCGCAGTCGGCGCTGCCGGCGGCCCATTGTCCTTTATGGACAGTATGAAACGGCAGGGCCCCATTCGCCGCAGTCGCCGGACTATCGGCGACCTTTTGGCAGCCATCTGCTTCCAGTTGTCCACAGCCCCACGCCGTTGTGGACAACTCCGGCCATTGTTGATCTTGAACGCGGTTTTGTCATACCCCCGCGATAGAATGGTCTTGGGGTCGCCCCCCGGTGCGGGAGGGGGATACCCGAGCAGTGGGGGGGGCGGCTAGCGGGCGTCGGCCCGGATGAGGTCGGCGGCCTTCTCGGCGACCATGATCGTCGGGGCGTTCGTGTTGCCCCGCGGGACGATCGGCATGATCGAGGCGTCCACGACGCGCAGTCCGTCCACGCCGCGTACCCGCAAAGCCGGGTCGACGACGGCCTGTTCCCCGGTGCCCATCGAGCAGGTGCCCACCGGGTGATACAGCGTCTGCGTGTTCTCCCGGACGTGCTCGATCAGCGCGTCCTCGTCCAATTCGGACCGATCGGGAAGGAACGGCTTGTCCAGGTAACGCGCCAGCGGGCCGGATTTCGCGATCTCCATCAGCGTGCGCAGGCCGGCGAGGGTCGCCTCCATGTCCGCGGGTTCCGCGTAGTACGCCGGGTCGATCAGCGGCTTCCACAAGGGATTCGCCGACTTCAGCCGCAGCCGCCCGCGGCTCGCGACGTCGACAAGGGTGGTCGCCGAGGTGAAGCCGGGCACCGTCGGTTCGCGCAAACCGTTGTCGTAGAACAACGTCGGCGCGACGTGGAACTGCATGTTCGGCACGGCCGAACCATCCACAGTGGACATGAAGCCGCCCGCTTCGCCCACATTGGACGCCAGCGGGCCGCGCTTGGTCAGCTGGTACCGGACGAGCCCGGCGGGCGTCGCGGCGTCGACGAGGTCCGTCGTGCCGCGCGTGGACCAGATGACCGGCGCCGCCGGGTGGTCGTGCAGGTTTTCGCCGACGCCGGGCAGTGCGGCCACGACGTCGATGCCGAATTCCCGCAGGTGTTCGGCGGGCCCGACGCCGGAGAGCATCAGCAACTGGGGCGAGTTGATCGCGCCGCCGCACAGCAGCACCTCGGCCGCCGCGTGCGCGGTCTTCTCGACCCCCGCGTCCAAATAGGACACTCCGGTGGCGCGCGTTCCCGAGAACACCACGCGCGTCGCCTGCGCGCCGGTGCGAACGGTCAGATTCGGCCGCGTCAGAGCCGGACGCAGATAGGCATCCGCGGTGGACCAGCGCGCGCCCTTCTTACAGGTCACCTGGTAGAGCCCGGCGCCGTCCTGCGTCTCGCCGTTGAAGTCGTCGTTGCGCTTGAGACCCCACGACACGGCCGAATCCACCCAGGCATGCGACAGCTCGTGGGTGAACCGCCGGTCTTCGACGTGCAGCGGCCCGTCCGTGCCGTGCAGCGGGCCGCCGAACCGCTGGTTGCCCTCGGCACGCTTGAAGTACGGCAGGACGTCGTCGAAACCCCAGCCCTCGGCGCCGTGCTTGTCACGCCAGGCGTCGTAGTCGGCGCGATTGCCGCGGATGTAGATCATCGCGTTGATCGACGAACAGCCGCCGAGCGTCTTCCCGCGGGGCCAGTACGACGTCTTCCCGGTGTGCTTCTGCTCGACCGTCTCGTAGTTCCAGTCCCATTTGGTCTTGAACAACGCGGCGAACGCGGCCGGGATGTGGATCTCGTCGGCGGTGTCCTCACCGCCTGCCTCCAGCAGCAGCACTCTGGCGGAGGGATCCTCGCTCAGCCGGTTCGCCAGCACGCAGCCCGCGCTGCCCGCGCCGACGATGACGTAGTCGTAGGAGTCCTGCTCGGCCACGCTGCCTCCCGGGGTATTGGCACCCTGCCAAGAGCTCATCATGACGCAGCTCACCCTACGCGCAAAGCCCCCGGTAGAGGGGTTAGTCCGACGACGGGTCGAACGAGGTGACGCACGGGCCGCCCTTCGCGCGGTCATCGGTTTCGACGCGGCCCTGGCTCGGCACGCCGTCCACCTTGGCGTCGACGTGCACGATCGTCCGGCCCGCGGTGCGCAGCACGTCCGTCGACTGCGCGACGAGCTTCACTTCGCCGTTGATCAGCTGCTGGGTGCCGCTGCGGGTGGTGTCGGGCGCGTCCTGGCACATGACCGACAGTGCCGCCGGGATGTCGCGCCCGTTGACCGCGGCGATGAACTGGTTGGCGGCGTCGGCGCCGTCCTTCACCTCGGGCCTCGGCCTCGGATCGGTCGACGCGCTCGCCAGCGGTTCCGGCTCCCCGCCCTCCTTGGCGTCTCGCACACACCAGCCCTGGTTGCCGGGGATCATCGCGAAGCCGTAGCTCATCGGGCCCGCGGTGACCGTCGCCGCCCGCTCCTGCTGCCCGGTCGGATGCACCGGATTGGTCAGCTTCGCCTCGTCCCTGGCCACCGCGAACGCCTGCTCGGCGGTGTAGGACCGCTTCGAGCGGATCTTGCACCACAGCTGGTCGAACATCGCGTGCTCGGTGATCGCGTTGGCGAACGACTGCGCCAGCTGCTCCGGTGTCGCCCGCGACGTGGTGTCCAGCTTCTTCTTGAAGAAGCCCGGCGTCACCCAGCCGGTGAACGCGAAAGCGCCGCCGAGCACCACGACGACCGCCACGACCGCGATCCACAGCCCGGCCTTCGACTTCTTCTTCGGCGGCTGCGGCGGCGGGTACTGGCCGTACTGCGGCTGACCCTGCGGGGGATACCCGCCCGGGGGATACGGGCCCTGCTGTGGGTAGGGGCCCTGCTGGGGCGGGTGGCTCATGTCTCCCCCTCGATACCGGTCCGTCAGGCACCCAGGCTAGTGAAGTACGCTCTGACGGTACCCACGACCTGCGTGAATAAGGAGCAGCCTGCCGTGGCTCGAGTCGTCGTCGACGTCATGCCGAAACCCGAGATCCTCGACCCGCAGGGCCAGGTGGTGGCCCGCGCGCTGCCGCGGCTGGGCTTCAGCGGCGTCACCGAGGTTCGCCAGGGTAAGCACTTCGAGCTCGAGGTCGACGACTCCGTCGACGACGAGACGCTCGCCAAGATCGCCGAGGGCCTGCTGGCCAACCCGGTCATCGAGCAGTGGACGGTCCGGCGGGTGGAGGCGTGACCGCCCGGATCGGCGTCATCACCTTCCCCGGCACGCTCGACGACGGCGACGCCGCTCGCGCGGTCCGTTATGCCGAGGCCGAGGCGGTCTCGCTGTGGCACGCCGACGAGGACATCAAGGGCGTCGACGCGGTCGTCGTCCCCGGTGGCTTCTCCTACGGCGACTACCTGCGCACCGGGGTGATCGCCCGCCACGCGCCGGTGATGACGGCGGTGATCGAGGCCGCCCACCGCGGTATGCCGGTGCTCGGCATCTGCAACGGGTTCCAGATCCTGTGCGAGGCGGGGCTGCTGCCGGGCGCGATGATCCGTAACGCCGGCCTGCACTTCATCTGCCGTGACCAGTGGCTGCGGGTCGAGAACACCGAAACGGTGTGGACCAGCCGGTACGAGCCGGGCGCCGAGATCCTCATCCCGATGAAGAACATCGACGGCTGCTACGTGGCCGAGCAGTCCACTTTGGACGAGCTGGAGGCCGAGGGCAGGGTCGCGTTCCGCTACGTCGGCGGTAACCCGAACGGCTCCCGCAACGACATCGCCGGGATCCGCAGCGCCAACGGCCGCGTGGTCGGCCTGATGCCGCATCCGGAGCACGCCATCGACGCGCTGACCGGACCGTCGGACGACGGCCTCGGCATGTTCTACAGCGCCGTCGACGCACTGGTGAAAGCCTGAGCGAGACCGCTCACCAGGCGGAACCGGTTGACCGCCTTCCGGTGCCGGTGATGGCATGGGCCCATGACCCGAGCCATGCCCCGGGCGCGCGTCGAGTTGACGTTCGCGATCCGGGTCGACGCGGACCAGGAGCGGGCGGCAGGCATCGCCGCCCGCGTTGCCACCGCCGTCCAGAATGCCGTCGGGGACTGTCCGGAACCCGGTGAAGTGTTCCTCTTCGAGGTCCCGCCGCCGACCGTACGGCCCGCGGTGGAACGACCGCTGCGGCTGGACGTGCCGTCGCGGCGGGCGCTGCTGCACGGCGAGGCCCTCGACTTCACCCGGCTCGAATTCGACCTGCTGCTCTACCTGGCCACGCATCCCGACCAGGTACTCGACCGCGAAACACTCCTGCGTGAGGTGTGGGAGCTGCCGGGCAACATCGGCGGGCGCACGGTCGACGTCCACGTCCGCAAGATCCGCGGGAAGCTCGAACCGGTGATCGCGCCGATCACGACCGTGCGCGGCGTCGGCTACCGGTTCGACGGCGCCGATCAGGTCGACGTGCGGCTCGCCGACGACGTCCACCGTCCACTCGCGACAGTGACCGCCGTCGGCTGATGTTCACTCCGCCTTGGAGTGGTCGCTGCTGAGCCACTTCTCCGGGCGCATCCGGACGAGGACCGAAGTCTCGGTGAGCGAGCCGTCGACGAAGGCGCGGGCCTGGTCCTCGGGCAGGTAGCGCTCGGCGATCCGCGTCGCCTGCTCGCGGGTGGGAGCCGTGTCGTTGGCGACGACGGGGCCCTCCACGGTGACGTACTTGTACGGCTGCTGCTCGGACTGGACCACCAGGCTGAACCGTCCGGCCTTGCGGATCGAGCGGTCCTTCAGCGAGTCCCGGTCCATCCAGACGAGGACCTCGCCACCGGGTTCGTAGTCGTACCAGACCGGCACGGCCAGCGGCGCGCGTCCTTCCCGCCCGATCGCGAGCACCCCGATGTGGACCCCGCTCAGGAACTCCTGGCGCTCCTGCACGGTCATGACCATTGGCATGCGGATCTCCCCTTGATCGACAGTGTCATCCGGGGCCAACACCGCCACCGCTCCGGACATTCCGGGCGCCTGCTGAAGGGGGGGGTTTTGTGGGTGCTGGGCGGAGAATAGCGCGTGGCGTGTGAGATACTGTAGCGTTTCTCAGAGGGAGAGTCGGGGGGCGGGC
>NZ_JBHYIQ010000133.1:0-19051 GCF_042739895.1 Amycolatopsis sp. NPDC059021 | reverse complement strand
AACACCCCCACCGCACCGTCAATCCGGGGCGCCTGGTGATGGGGACTTTCCTCGAATGGAATGCTTGGAAAGTCCCCTTCAGCTCACGAGACGAGACGAAAGTCCCCTTCAGCTCGCGGCGGCGACCAGCCGGGCATAGGAACCCTCGGCGGCGAGCAGTGTGTCGTGATTACCCAGCTCGGTGATCCGGCCGCCCTCGACGACCGCGACCCGGTCCGCCGCGGCCGCGGTGTGCAGCCGGTGCGCGATCGCGATCACCGTCCGGCCTTCGAGCACGCTGTTCAGCGACCGCTCCAGGTCCCGTGCCGAACCGGTGTCCAGCAACGACGTCGCCTCGTCCAGCACCAGCGTGTGCGGGTCGGCCAGCACCACCCTGGCGAGCGCGAGCTGCTGCGCGAGCGCCGCGGGCACGGCGTACGCGCCGGAGCCGAGCTTCGTGTCGAGACCGTCCGGCAACGACGCGGCCCACTCCGCGGCACCGGCCGAGGCCAGCGCCGCCCGCAACTCGTCGTCCGTCCACTCGCCACCGGCGCGCCGGGCGGGCAACGCCAGGTTCTCCCGCAGCGTCCCGGAGAACACGTGATGTTCCTGCGTGAGCAGCAGGACCTCGCCCCGCAGGACGTCGTCGGCCAGCGTCGACACCTCGGTCCCGCCGATCCGCACCGAACCGGACGTCGGCGCCGCGATCCCGGCCAGCAGCCGTCCCAGCGTCGACTTGCCGGCACCGGACGGACCGACGATCGCCAGCCGCTCGCCGCGCGGCACCCGCAGGTCGATCCCGTGCAGCACCTCGCGATCCGCGGTGTAGCCGAACCGGACCCCCGAGACATCGATGTCGCGTCCACGCGGTGCCTCGGTCACGGCGTCGCCCTGCGGGGTGGGCTGGACACCGAGGATGCGCCGCGCCGCGGCCAGCGCGACCTGCAGATCCTCCAGCCAGAACAACGCCTCGTTGAGCGGCGTCGCCATCGCCTGGGTGTAGAGCAGCATCGTGGTGATCGTGCCCAGCCCGGCCCAGCCCTGGCTGTAGGCCAGGACGCCGAGCAGCAGCATCGCCGCGGCGGGGAGCACATAGCTGATCTCCAGTGCCGGCAGCCAGCGCATCTGCAGTGCCCGCAGCTTCCGCTCACTGAGGATCGTCTCGTCGAGAGCGGCGCGGCTGGTGCGGATCCGTCGTTCGGTCAGTCCGAGCGCTTCGACGGTCCGCGCGCCTTCGACGGTTTCGTGCGCGATCGACTGCAGCCCGCCCCAGCGGTCCAGCATCGAGGCCATCACCGCCGGGATCCGCCGCTGGTACCAGATGTTCACCGGCACCAGCAGCGGCAGCGCGACCAGCAGGCCCGCCGCCAGCAGCGGCGACGTGACCACCATCGCGATCGTCGTCAGCAGCACGGTCACCACCGCGATCAGGATTTCCGGCGCGGCGTTGCGGACCGCGTGGTCCAGCCTGCCGATGTCGCTGGTGGCACGGCTGAGCAGATCACCGGTCCCGGCGGCTTCGACGGTGCCCAGCGGCAGCGTCAGCGCGTTGCCGACGAAACCTTCGCGGGTCTCGGCCAGCACCAGCTCGCCGAACTTCCGTGCGCGGAACCGCGCGGCCTTGCGTGCCGCCGCCTGCGCCAGCAGGACCACGACGAACGCCACTGCCAGCAGATCGACGCGGGCGGCCGTGCCACCCTCGACGACGCCGTCCACCAGCCGCCCGAGCAGCTGCGGCCCGGCCAGCCCGATCAGCGTCGCCAGGCAGAACATGCCGAGCATCAGGGCGAACTCGCGCCGGTGCGCGTTCGCCGTGTGCAGCGCCCAGCGCCGGACGTCCCGCTGGGACGCCAGTGGGAGCTTCTTCATGGTGGTCACACCGTCGCTTTCGCATTCACGACTTCATCGGCCACATGTGTCCACAAAGGACTTTGACTGAACACCACGGTCGTCCGCCCGCGCCGCAGTTTCGCAACGCGCTCGGTGATCCGCGCCTCGGTGTGCGCGTCGACGGCCGACGTCGGCTCGTCCAGCAGCAGCACGTCGGCGTCCATCGCCAGCGCCCTGGCCAGGTTCAGCCGCTGCCGCTGACCGCCGGAGACCTCGCGGCCGCGCTCGCCGATCAGCTCGTCGACGCCGCGCGGCAGCGCCTCCACGATGTCCTCGGCGTCCGCCGCGTAGAGGGCGTCGCCTATCTCGACGTCGCTCTCGTGCGGTGGTGTCAGCTGCTCGCGCAGGATCCCGGAGAACCAGATGTCCTGGTTGTGCGCGTACACCACCCGCTTCCGCAGTTCGGCCAGCGCGATCTCGTTCGCGGGGATGCCGCCGACCAGCGCCTGCTCGCCGTCTGCGACGTCCGCGAAGCGGGCGAGCCGGGCGGCGATCGCTTCGGCGTCGGCGCCGAGATCGATCACGGTGAGCTTCCCGGCCGCGACCCGGATGCCGCTTTCGCTGTCGTAGAGGTCCAACGGCCCCGACGGCAACGGCTTCGGTGTCTCCGGATCGGCCAGCCGGGGCTGGATCGACAGCAGGCCGCACACCTTGCGCGCGGCCACCAGCGCGGAACTGAGCGACCCCGCGAACTCGGTCATGATCGCCACCGGGCCGATCAGGAACGCCGAGACGCCGTAGAACGCGACCAGTTCGCCGACCCCGATCGTGCCCTCGATCGCCAGCCGGGCGCCCAGCCAGGTGATGGCCACGGTGACCAGCCCCGGCAGCGCGATCTCGGCCGCGGCCAGCCACGCTTCGCTGCGCCCGACCTCGTTACCCGCGAAGCGCACTCGCTGGCTCGCCGCGCGGAACCGGGCCAGGAAACGCCGCTCGCCGCCCACGCCGCGCAGGATCCGCAGGCCGGACACGATGTCCGCGCCCAGCGCGTTCACGTCGGACAGGTTCTCCCGCTGGACCGCCTTGCGCTTCTGCAGCGGCGCCAGCAGCGGCCCGATCCCGGTCACCGCGAGCGGGACGCCGACCAGCGCGATCACCCCGAGCAGTGTCGAGGTGGACAGCAGCGCGATGCCGATCACCACGAACGAGAGCACCGCTCCGCTCGCGCGGCCCAGCACCTCGAACATGTTGCCGATGTGGTTGATGTCCGAAGTGGTCACGGCCACGACGTTGCCGGTCGTGGTGTGCTCACGCAGGCCCGCGCCGACCCGGGTGGTGTGCTCGGTGACCGCTCGCTGGGTGGCCGCGGCGCCGTGGAGCCACAGTCCGTACTGGATGAAGTGCAGCCAGGTACCGAAACCCGCCTGGAGCACGCCGAGAACGGCCATGAGCAACGCCCAGCGCCAGACGGCCGCCGTGTCGTGTGCCGCGATCGCGCTGATCCCGCGGCCGATCACCAGCGGTTGCAGCGCGCCGGGCAGCAGCCAGAGCGCGCCGATCAGCGCCCCCGTGAGGACGGTCGCCCACCGGGCGCGGAGCACGGCGAACAGGTACCGGGCGGCGGTCGGCCGGGCCGGTAGCCGCAGCGTTCGGATGGGATATGTGGCGGAAAGCACGTACATCGACGTTAAAGACCCACGCCCGGCGACGCGACCGAATTATGCCGGTGTGGGCCGGGACCCGGAGCGGGTGTGAGCAAGGTGACGACCTACTCTTGAGGCCGTGGCGAACCCAGACGGCGACACCGTGACCAGCACCGTTGACACCACCGCACGCGCCGAGGCGACTCCGGACCTCGCGCAGCCGTACGTCGAACTCGGCCTCGCCGAAGACGAGTACGCCCGGATCCGCGAGATCCTCGGCCGACGGCCGACCGACGCCGAACTGGCGATGTACTCGGTGATGTGGAGCGAGCACTGCTCGTACAAGTCCTCGAAGAAGCACCTGCGCTACTTCGGGGAGAGCGCCACGCCCGAGATGAAGGAAAAGATGCTCGCGGGCATCGGCGAGAACGCCGGTGTGGTCGACGTCGGTGAGGGCTGGGCCGTCACCTTCAAGGTGGAGAGCCACAACCACCCGTCCTATGTGGAGCCGTATCAGGGTGCCGCGACCGGTGTCGGCGGCATCGTCCGCGACATCATGGCCATGGGCGCGCGCCCTCTCGCCGTCGCCGACGCGCTGCGCTTCGGCCCCGCCGACGCGCCGGACACCAAGCGCGTCCTGCCCGGGGTGGTCGCCGGTGTCGGCGGCTACGGCAACTGTCTCGGCCTCCCGAACATCGGCGGCGAGCTGGTGTTCGATCAGAGCTACGCGGGCAACCCGCTGGTCAACGCGCTGTGCGTCGGCGCGATGCGGGTCGAGGACCTGCATCTGGCGTTCGCCTCGGGAACCGGCAACAAGATCATCCTGTTCGGCGCGCGGACCGGGCTCGACGGCATCGGCGGTGTGTCGGTGCTCGCGAGCGACACGTTCTCCGGCGACGAATCGGCGGCCGGGCGCAAGAAACTGCCGAGCGTCCAGGTGGGCGACCCGTTCACCGAGAAGGTGCTCATCGAGTGCTGCCTCGAGCTGTTCGCCGCGGACGTCGTCGTCGGTATCCAGGACCTCGGCGGCGCCGGGCTCTCCTGCGCGACGTCGGAGCTGGCGGCGGCCGGTGACGGCGGGATGCACATCTACCTCGACCGGGTTCCCTTGCGTGCCAGCGGAATGACCCCGGCGGAGGTGCTCTCCAGCGAGTCGCAGGAGCGCATGTGCGCGGTCGTCACGCCGGAGAACGTCGAGGCGTTCATGAAGATCTGCGCGAAGTGGGACGTCATCGCCACCGACATCGGCGAGGTCACCGACGGCGAGCACCTCGTGATCACCTGGCACGACGAGACCGTGGTCGACGTCCCGGCGCACACCGTCGCGCACCAGGGCCCGGTGTACGACCGTCCCATCCAGCGACCGTCCACACAGGACGCGCTGATCGCGGACACCTCGGCGAAACTGCCCCGTCCGTCCACTTCGGACGAACTGCGGGCCGACCTGCTCAAGCTGATCTCCTCGCCGAACCAGGCGTCGAAGGAGTGGGTCACGTCGCAGTACGACCGCTACGTGCGCGGTAACACGGTGCTCGCGCAGCCGTCGGACTCCGGCGTCATCCGGATCGACGAGTCGACAGGGCGCGGTGTCGCCGTGTCGACGGACTGCAACAGCGGCTTCGTCTACCTCGACCCGTACGAGGGCGCGAAGCTGGCGCTCGCCGAGGCGTACCGCAACGTCGCCACCAGCGGCGCGACCCCGGTCGCGGTCTCGGACTGCCTGAACTTCGGCGCCCCGACCGACCCCGGCGTGATGTGGCAGTTCGAGCGCGCCGTGCACGGCATCGCCGACGGCTGCGTCGAGCTGGGCATCCCGGTCACCGGCGGCAACGTGAGCTTCTTCAACCAGACCGGCGACGTCGCGATCCTGCCGACGCCGGTGGTCGGCGTGCTCGGCGTCATCGACGACGTCACCCGCCGCATCCCGACCGGGATCGGTGCGGAAGCGGGCGAAACCCTGCTGCTGCTCGGGGAAACCCACGACGAGCTGGACGGTTCCGCGTGGGCGCGCGAGCTGCACGGCCACCTCGGCGGTATCCCGCCGAAGGTCGATCTCGCGCGGGAGAAGCTGCTCGCCGAGATCCTCGTCGCGGGCTCCCGGGACGGGATGATCTCCGCCGCGCACGACCTCGCCGACGGCGGTCTCGCACAGGCTCTCGTCGAGACCGTCCTCATCGGACAGTGCGGCGCGCGGGTCTTCCTCGACACCGATCAGGATCCGTTCGTGCAGCTGTTCTCGGAGTCCACCGGCCGGGTGCTCGTCGCCGTGCCGCGCACCGAGGAGCTGCGCTTCACCGAGATGTGCACCGCGCGCGGCCTGCCGTGGCGCAAGACCGGCGTCGTCGACCCGGAGGCGAATTCGCTGGAGCTGCAAGGAATCACGACGTTCTCGCTCGACGAGCTGCGCGAGGCCTGGGAGCGCACCCTCCCGGCACTGTTCGACTGAGTTGTCCGTGGGGGCCTCCTTGAGGGACTCTGGGTCCCTCAAGGAGGCCCCCACGGACCGACACGGTCAGTCCGCCCCGGGAAGTATCGTGTCCGGCGGGACCTCGGTATCCACAAAGGACACTTTGCCGGATGCGGTGAAATCGCGGAACTCCGGCGCCTGACGGAATTTCGCCCGGTCGAACCGCAGGTCTCCCCGGACGGTCGCGCCGGTGAAGTCCGCGCTTTCCTCGAACACCGTGTCGCTGAAGTCGGCGCCGTTGACGATCTCGGTCCGCTGCATTCCGAGCCAGGCCACCCGGCGGCGCGGCAGCGTGAAGCGGTCGAGCCGGGCGCCCGCCAGGTCGAGCCCGTAGCCTCGCGCGTTCGGCGTCGTGGCGTGCGGCAACAGGGTCCGGATCAGCTGCTGGGCGGTGCGGCGCACCTGACGTTCGCGGCTCGCCGCTTCCAGTTCCTCGTGCTCGGTGATCCGGGCCCCGAAGTTCGGGTGCCGGAACGGCCGGCGCAGATACGCGCACAACACGTCGATCACGGTCTGCCCGTAGAGATCCGGCCGGGCACGGGCGAGCCCGGCCAGCGCGTGCATGGCGCCGAGCCGCACCTGATCGGCCTCGTGCCCCAGCAGTTCTACGGCCTTGGCGAACCGGTCGTCGGAAATCCGGTCGCGTTCGACGGCGTGCCGGGCCTCTTCGACGCGGCGGCGCCGGTCGTTGAGCCACAGTCCATAAAGGACAGCCGTCGCGCCACCCGCCAGCCCCGACGTCTTGAGCGCGTCACCCCGGCTGGTCGCCGGATCGGCCAGCAACCACACCAGCACCCCGGCGAACACGGTCGCGGTGAGCAGGAAAGCCCACAGCAACGGGGATTTCAGTCGCGTCATCCGCGCCCCGGGACGATCCGGGCGGTCCGCTCGCCGAGTTCCTTCAGCTGCCACCCCGGCGGCAGCAGCGGCTTCTTCGCCAGTGCGACGGTCGTGTTGTTCAGCGCGCCGGAGTCCGGCGGCCCGGCGAACCGGAGGTCGGCGAAGCCCTCGAAACGAGTGTTGCGCAGATCGAAGAAATCCTTGCGGACGGCATCGACGAATACGGCTTCCTTGGCGAACACGGCGTTCTTGAAGGTCGTTCTGCCGGCGAACGTCGTGCCTCGGAAGACGGCGTCCTCGTGGAACATCGTCCCGCTGAACCACGCCCGGTCGGAGAATGTCGTTTCCTCGCACCGGAAGTACCCCAGACGCCGGTGCCCGGTTCCGGCTCCGGTGAAGTAGGCCGGGCCGAGAATCCGGCACTTGCTCAGGTTCGTGCTGCTGTGCAAGGACACGTACCGCATCACCAGCTCGCCGATGGTGCGCTCGGAGAGATCGAAGTACTCCAGTTCCGCACCGGTCAGATCGAGTTTGTAGGCGGGCGCGTCGACGGCCTTGTGCGAGGGCAGCAGGTCGCCGATCAGCCGCTGTGCGGTCAGCCGGACCTGGCGTTCCCGATCGGCCGCCGCGTCCACCGACTTCTTCTTCGCGACCGGCTCTTCTTCGCCGCTGTGCGGATGCGTGAACGGCCGTCGCAGATACGAGCACAACACGTCGAGCACGGTCTGCCGATAGCTCTCCCGGCTCCTGGCGAGCCCGGCGAGCGCGTGTAGCGCGCCGACCCGTACCTGGTCGGCCTCGTGGCCGAGCAGTTCCACCGACTTCGCGAACCGCTCGTCGCCGACCCGTTCACGGTCGAGTTCGGCCCGGCTGAGTTCGAGCGTGTGCCGATCGCGCTCGACCTCCTGCCGGGCCTCTTCGACCTTCCGCCGCCGGTCGTTGAGCCACAGCGCGTACAGCGCCACGACCGCGCCTCCGGCGAGGCCGCCGGTCTTCAACGCGTCACTGTGGCTCGTCGCCGGGTCGGTGAGCAGCCAGCCTCCTACGGCCAGCAGCAGCACCGCCGCGGCGACGAACGTCCACAGCAACGGTGAGCGCACGTGCTCAGTGGGCGTAGAAGAACATGATCAGGACGCAGGGCTTGCCGCCGGTCGACGACGCGCCGACGGTCCCGCTCACGGTCTTGCCGCCCATCGTGCCGCCGAGCCTGCCCATGGTCGTGCTCTTGTCCTCCACCGGCGTCACGGTGATCTGCGGGTCGCCGCTGGTCGCCTGGTTGACGCTGTCCTGCAGCGACGGGCGCATGGTCGAGCAGCCGAGCGCGAGCGCGCCTTCCTTGTCCTTCGCGTTGAGCTTGTCGACGAAGCCCTTGATGACGTCGAACTCGGCCGCGCGGTTCGGGTTGTCCGACGACGGCGAGCTCGAGGACGGCGACGAGGAGCGCGTGCTGCTGGGGCGCGACGGCGTCGTCGAGGTGTCGCTGCCGCTGGTCCCGCCGGTCCGCGCGAACTTGGTGACGGACTTCCAGCACCAGTTGTCACCGGACTTGACGATCGTGCCCGAGGACGTCCCCGGCCTGCCGCTGACGGTCATGGCGACGTTCGCGGAGTACTCGGTGTCGGACTTCTTCGTCAGCACGCCTTCCATCCGCACGCCCGAGATCTTGTCCAGGTCCTTGAGCATGCTGTCGATCAGGCGGTCCGAGTCCGGGCACTTCAGCGCCACGAGCGCGGCGTTGTCGTGCTTGTTGAGCCCGTCGATGATCGACTGCGCCGTCTTCTGCGCGCCGTCCTCGTCCTTGCTGACCAGGAAGCCGGGTGCGAGGAATCCGGTGATGCCGAAGACGGCCCCCAGCACCACGACCACGCCGAGCGTGACCCACAGCCAGAGCAGGCTCTTCTTCTTCGGCGGCGCGGGCGGGCCCCCGAAACCCTGCGTGTAGGCCGGGTTGTTCGGGTCCCACTGCTGCTGCGCGTTCGGATCCCAGCCCTGCTGCTGTTGCGCGTTGGGGTCCCAGCCCTGCTGCTGCTGCTGCTGCGCGTTCGGGTCCCAGCCGCCCTGCGGGTACTGCTGCTGACCGGCGTTCGGGTCCCAGCCACCCTGCTGCGGGTACTGCTGGGTCGGGTACGGCTGCTGCGGCTGCCCGAATCCGCCGGACGGCGGCTGCTGCTGGCCGTACGGATCAGGCTGCTGGCCGTAGGGCTGGCCAGGCTGTCCCGGCTGGGGAGGGTAGGTCATCTTTCTCGCCTTTCCGCTGGCTCAGTCTTCTGGCTCAGTCTTGGGTGATGGCCTCATGCGAACACGAACAGACCGGCGACACACCAGTTTCCGCCCACATTGCCCGCGGTGATGAAGCCCGCGGCCTTCTTGCCGTCAAGGGTGCCGCCGAGCTGGGTCAAGGCGGTGTCTTCGCTGCCGGTCGGCTCCTCCGCCGTGAGCTTGGGGTCACCGGTGGTCGCGCGCGTGACGGCGTCCTTCACCAGCTCCTCCATCCCCGGGCAGACCAGCGCTTTCGCGCCCGCGGCGTCCTTCGCGTTCAGCTTCGCGAGGAGGGTCTCGACCAGCTGGCGTCCGCCGGCGGGCGCCGGGCCCTCGGTGCTCTTGGCCGGCGGCGGTGCTCCGGTGCCGGGCCGGGACGGCGGTACGGGAATGCGGCTGGACAGGCCCGGCGTCCCGGGCGCGCTCGAGGTCGCGGGCGGAGCCGCGGAGCTGTCGCCCTTGCCGAGGAAGAACCCGGGCGCGACGAAGCCGGTGACGCTCAGTGCGATGACGACGACCACGGCGATGGCGACCGCGATCCACAGGCCGGTCCGGTTCTTCCGCGGCGGCTCCGGCGGTGACCCGGGATAGCCGCCCTGCGGCGTGTTCGGGTCCCAGTGAGCCTGGTGCTGTGGGTACGACGACGGCGGCGTGCCCGGATCCCACCCGCCGGGCTGCGGCGAGGCACCCGGTTGCGGTGGATACGTCATCGGTCTCGCCTTCCGTGTACGCCGTGCTTCGCGCGATCTGACGGGCGGCGTACGCCGGTGGTTCCCCCAGACCTCGACAGCAGCATTGTGCAAGGTGAGACAACCGGACACAAAAGCGGCTCCCGGCCGCGCCGCCCGAAGGGGCGGTGGGACCGGGAGCCTGAATCGATCGTGACCTGGCGGGTCAGCCGTTCGCGAGCGCCTGGAGCCGGTCGTAGGCGCCGTTGAAGACGTTCTGGTCGATGGGGCTCGAGGAGTACTGCCAGAACGTGTAGAAACCCCAGTTGTAGGGCAGGGTGCCGGGCGCGGAGGCGTACCGCGCCACCCAGAGCGGCACCGTGCTCGCGAACTGCTGGGACGTGCCGACGCACTGGCTCCACCAGCTCGTCGAGGTGTAGAACACCGGCCAGCGGCCGGTCCTGGCGTGATAGGTGTCGTGGAAGTCCCTGATCCACGCGCCCATCGCGGCCTGGCTCTTGCCGTAGCAGGTCGCGCCGTACGGGTTGTACTCCAGGTCGGCGGCCCCCGGCAGGGTCTTGCCGTCACGGGACCAGCCGCCGCCGTGGTCGACGAAGTAGTTCGCCTGCTGTGCGCCGCTGGACCGGTCCGGCAGCGCGAAATGGTACGAGCCGCGGATCATGCCGATGTTGTAGGAGCCGTTGTACTGCTGGGCGAAATACGGGTTGGTGTACCCGGTGCCCTCGGTCGCCTTGACGTAGGCGAAGCGCTTTCCCTGGTTCCACCAGTTCGCCCAGTCGACATTGCCCTGGTGACCGGACACGTCGATACCGGCGACCGACGCGTCGACCTGCTGGCCGATCGCGTCCGTGCCGCGGGCCCGTTCGGCGGCCTTGCGGGTGTCCGGAGTGGACTGGTCGCCTTCGACCCGGCGGATCTGGGACCCCAGTTCGTGATCCTGGTCGATGGCGGACGCGCTGGTGGTGGGGGACGGTTCTGCCGTCGCCGGGACCGTGGAGCCGAGCAGGAGCGCCACGGTGGGGACGGCGAGAGCGGCGAGCAGAGCGGAACGCCGGCCTCTTCGGGAAGTGGACATCATCGGATTCCCTTCACAGATACCCTCGCTGAGGACGGCTTACTGCAGGTAGCCGTCCAGGCACGATTCTTAGCTACCGGATGCGGGTTTGTCACCGAATTCCGTGAAATTAAGCACTCACGTGAGTGAATTTCCCGGGGAGTTGATCTTTACTTCGTGAGTCACTAACCCCGCGGGTCAGTCCCTGGCCAGCGTCCGCAGCCGGTCCATCGGGCCGTTGAACCAGTTCTGGTCACCGGGGAGCGCGCCATGGTTGGCGAACTGCCAGATCGTCTGGGTTCGCCAGCTCGCGGGCAGCGGGCCGACCTGGGTGTCGTACCGGGCGAGCCACAGCGGGGTGTCGCCGAAGCTCCCGTTGTCGCCGGTGCAGCGCCGCCACCAGCCGGTCGACGTGTAGATCATCGGGGCGCGGCCGGTACGGGCGTGGTAGGTGCCGACGAAGTCCCTGATCCACGCGACCATTCCCGCCGCGTCCTTGCCGTAGCAGGTCTCGCCGTACGGGTTGTACTCCGCGTCGAGCGCGCCGGGCAGCGTTTTCCCGTCGCCGGCCCAGCCGCCGCCGTGATCGACGAAGTAGTTCGCCTGCGCGGCGCCGCTCGACACGTCGGGCAGCGCGAAGTGGTAGGCGCCCCTGACCAGACCCACGCTGTGGGAGCCGTCGTACTGCTGGATGAACTGCGGGTTGGTGTAGGTGACGCCCTCGGTCGCCTTGACGTAGACGAACCTGGCGCCCGCCCCCGAGGCACCCGGCCAGTCGACCACGCCCTGATGGCTGCTGACGTCGTGGCCGAGTACCTGGTCCTCGGCGCTGTAGCGAAGATCCGGGACACCGCCGGTGCCCTCGTACCGCTCGATCTGTGAGCCCGCGTAATGATCCTCGGGGCCGGTGGCCCGCGGGTTCTCCCCGGCGGACGCGGGCGCCTGGCCGCACGACACGATTCCGGCGGCGATCGCGGCGACGCCGCGGATCAGACGATGCTTCACCCTCGACTCTCCCTCACCGGACACACGTACTCCGATGAGGCTCACGATGCCCGTGTGACGCGAGTGGGGCGACCTTGATCACCCGAAGGTGTCGCGGAACCTACTTCCGCTCGTCCGCGAGCGCGCGGATCAGGTGTTCGGCGGGCACGACCGCGGTGATCCGGTCGTGCGGGTTGATCGCCACCGGGTGGCCACCCAGCAGCCCGACGATGTCGCGCCCCAGCACCGCCCTCGCGTGCGGCCACTCCTTCGGCACCATCGACTTCGCGGTGTAGGCCGGGACCATGACGCGCCCGTCGGTGTTGTGGAAGCCGATCACCGTGCGCTGCACCGGCGACATCGCGTACACGAACAGCGTCGAGTTCAGGATGACGCGCGGGAGATCCTCGGCAGGCCGGTGCTCGGTGCGCACGAGCTGGAGCAGCCGCTCGAGCTCGCTGCCGGGCTCGGGGAACCCGAGTGCCTTCGGCGACGGCCGGTAGCGGTCGTTGGGGTGGAAGTCCGCCACGATGTCCCCGTCCGCGTTGACCGGATAAGCGCCCACCACGGCCCACGACGGCACCGGGCCGTTGGGGTCGAAGGCTTCGTCGATCACGTACAGCCAGCTGTTCGGGTTGGCGCGCGCGTTGCGGCGCATCTCGGCGGTGATCTCGGGTTTCCCGGCCTTGCCCTGCTTGCGGCCACCCGGTTTCCCCGGCCTTCCCGCGGGAGTCTGCGAAACCATCCGATCTGCCTCGTCCCGCTGCGCCATCGCCATCCCTACGTCCCGGGTGCCTGAAGGATCTAGTGCTGCCACTCTACTGTTTCCCCATGGTCTCTTCGCGTTCGGTCGACCCCGCTGAGTTACGCGCGGCGGTGTCGGCGATTTCCCCTTGGCTGAACGGGAACGCCCCTGATCCGGCCCGGCCGGAACTCGCGGCGGCGGTCCGGCTGAGCCTGCGGACACTGGCGGCCGACGCGCCGGGCCGCAGCGTCGAAGTCCGCGTGCCGCCCTTCGCGGCCGTGCAGTGCGTCGAGGGTCCCCGGCACACGCGGGGCACCCCGCCGAACGTCGTCGAAACGGATCCGCGGACCTGGCTCGAACTCGCCACGGGCCGCGTGGAATGGGCCGCCGCGGTCGAGACCGGCCGCGTGAGCGCTTCCGGCTCACGTGCCGATCTCTCCCGGTGGCTGCCCCTGCTGCGGATCTGACTCAGCGCTTGAAGCCGACGCCGCCGGCGATGCAGTGCTGGGCCGCGCTGAGGTCCTTGATGCGCGGGCCGTCCGGCCACCAGTCGACGCAGCGGATCACGCCGGGGTCGACCATCTCGAGGCCGGGGAACAGCCCCTCGATCTGCTCCTTGGTACGGAACGTCCCGGAGCCCATGGGGCTGTGCAGGAACATGTCCTCCATCTTGCGGGCGGTCTGGCTGTGCTCGTCCTGCGGGTCGAGGAAGTGCGAGACCGCGACGAACGAGCCCGGGGCCAGGTACGAGATGAACTCGCGCATGATCTCGGCGGGACGTTCCTCCGGCCCGTTGTAGTGGTGCAGGGTCCCCAGCTGCAGGAAGGCGACCGGCTCGTCGAAGTCGATGTACTCGCGGACGGCCTTGTTGTTCATCAGGTCTTCCGGGACGAAGATGTCGTCCGAGACGAAGTGGGTGTTCTCGTTCTCCTCCAGCAGCGCGCGCCCGTGGGCGAGCACGACCGGGTCGTTGTCGACGTAGACCACCGTGGCTTCCGGGACCAGCCGCTGGACGACGTGGTGGGTGTTCTCGACGGTCGGCAGGCCCGAGCCGCAGTCGAGGTACTGGGTGATCCCGGTCTGGCTGGCTATGAACCGGCAGGCCCGGATGAGGAAGGACCGGTTCTCGGTCGCGAGGTCCTTCGCCTCCGGTGCCACCGAGAGCACCTTGTTCAGGGTCTCCCTGTCGATCTCGTAGTTGTCCTTGCCGTCGAGGAACGCGTCATAGACGCGCGCGATACTCGCCCGCGTCGGGTCCACGCCGACAGGTACGGATCGCTCCGATTTGGTGGCTCCGGTCATCAGGGCCTCGCAAGGTGTGGGGGAAATCTCTACTCTACTTAGAGTAGAGCTACGTACTCGCGTGGTAAACACGAGCCATCCCTATGCGCCGGCGTCCGGTGCGTGTACTTTCAGTAGCTGGACTGACATCTCCTGGTGAAGATTCGTGTCGTACGGAAGGGCTGATCATGAACGCGGTCAACGCGTCCAGTGGTGAGCAGAGCCTGGGTCCGACAGCACGCCGGATGATCCTCGGCTCGCAGCTGCGGCGGCTGCGCGAAGAAGCGGGCATCACTCGTCAGCAGGCGGGGTACAGCATCCGCGGCTCGGAGTCCAAGATCAGCAGGCTCGAGCTGGGCCGCGTGGGCTTCAAGGAACGTGACGTCACGGATCTGCTGACGATGTACGGAGTCAGCGACGAGAAGGACCGTGAAACGTTCCTCGAGCTGGTCAAGCAGTCCAACGAGCCGGGCTGGTGGCGGCGCTTCAACGAGACCATGCCGAGCTGGTTCTCCGGACTGGTCGGCCTGGAGGAGGCCGCGTCGCGGATCCAGATCTGGGAGCCGCTGTTCGTCTCCGGTCTGCTGCAGGCCGAGCAGTACGCGCGGGCGATCTTCAGCCACGGCCGTCCCGAGATGACCGACGAGCGCGTCGACCAGATGGTCGCGCTCCGGATGCGCCGGCAGAAGATGTTCAGCAGGCCGGACTCGCCCCGGGTGTGGACGGTGCTCGACGAGTCGATCCTGTATCGCCCGATCGGCGGCACGAAGGTGCTGAAGCAGCAGCTCGAGCACCTGATGGAGATGACGACGCTGCCGCACGTCTCGGTGCAGATCCTGCCGTACGACCGCAGCGGCCTGTCCGCGGAGCACGCGTTCTCCCTGCTGCGATTCGCCGAGCCGGAGCTGCCGAACATCGCCTACGTCGAGTACCTCACCGGCGCGCACTACCTGGAGAAGCGGGACGAGATCGAGAAGTACAGCCGTGCTCTCGACATGCTCGCGGTCGACGCGGAGACGCCGGAACGCAGTCGTTCGATGATCGCGAAGCGTCGTCAGGAAATCTGACATCCCTTTCGCGTTTCCACGATTGGGGTAATGGGTCCGAAAAATGGTTACGATTCGTAATCGTAGACCTGAACGAGCACCGCTTTATCCGCTCGTCAGGGTGGTCTTCAACAGCGTGTTTATTACATAGCGAGAAAGTTGCAAAAACTTCTGCACGTGCATTTACCGTTGCAGGAGCGCGTGCTAGCGTTCTACTCACAGGCAAATGCACATGCAGATGCACCTCCAAGGAGAGCGCATCCGTCCAGGCTTCACTGTTCGGGAAGGTGGGGACCATGGCAGAGCGGTTCGAGAACGGCATACCGGCCGACCGGCTGGCGGGCGCCCAGTGGCGCAAGGCCAGCTACAGCGGTGCCGTCGGGAATTGCGTGGAAGTGGCACCATTGCCCGGTGGGGATATCGCGATGCGCAATTCGCGATTCCCGACGGGTCCGGCATTGGTGTACACCCGCGCGGAAATGGCCGCCTTTCTCGCAGGCGCCAAGGATGGTGAATTCGACGATGTCCTCCAGTGATGTCCTCGCCCCCGAAATCACCGATATCGAATCCGGGTTGCACGAATTGATTTCCCGGGGGTACCAGTTCGTGCACCAGAGTGATGATCGGGGTGAGGTGTCGGCCGTCGTCGGCGTACGGGTCCACGACCACGTGGTCGACGTCGTCCGGCTCAACTCCGAGGACGACGTCGAGGCCACCCGGATGCCCGGCACCGAGGACAACATCTTCGAGCCGGAGCGGTGGTTGTGGCGCTCGCGCGGCGAAGGGGCGCAGGTCCTCACCGAGGTTCTCGCGCTCCCCGACGAGTAAGCCTTTTCCTCGATTTCCGGGTGTCGTCCTCCGGAGTCCAGCGGTGCCCTGAGCGCGCCCTTGCCGAAATCCCCGTTGTCCGGGGTGGCGGGGCGCGCTCCGGCGTTTACGGAGCGTCGTGCCGGCCTTGCGGCAGGGGCGGCGGGGTAATCCGAAGTGGGCAGGACCACGTCGGGTGAGGCCGGATTCATAACCGGACCGTTTACACTGGACGCGGCCTGACCACGTCATCCTGGGAGCACCTCGGTGGTTTCCGACCCGTCCCCCGCAGGACAGTCCGCACCCGACCAACCCGATCCGGAGCCCCGCGAAGAGTGTGGTGTCTTCGGCGTATGGGCGCCCGGAGAAGAGGTCGCCAAGCTGACCTACTACGGGTTGTACGCACTCCAGCACCGTGGCCAGGAGGCCGCGGGCATTTCCGTCTCCGACGGCTCGCAGATCGTGGTCTTCAAGGACCTCGGCCTGGTCAGCCAGGTCTTCGACGAGCAGGTGCTCCAGTCGCTGCAGGGGCACATCGCCGTCGGGCACTGCCGGTACTCGACGACCGGGTCGACGATCTGGGAGAACGCGCAGCCGATCTTCCGCACCACCGCGACCGGCAGCGGCCTGTCCTTCGCCCACAACGGCAACCTGGTCAACACCGCCGAGTTGCGGGACCGGACCGCCGAGGCGGGGCTCAAGCCGCACGCCGGGCTCACTGGCTCGTCCAGTGACTCCGACCTGGTCTGCGGGCTGCTCGCCGCGAACGCCGCGGACAAGGGCATCGAGGCGGCGGCGCTCGACCTGCTGCCGACCCTGCGCGGCGCTTTCTGCCTGGTCTTTTCCGACGAGAACACGCTGTACGCCGCCCGCGATCCGCACGGCGTGCACCCGCTGGTGCTCGGCAGGCTCGAGCGCGGCTGGGTGGTCGCGAGCGAGACCGCGGCACTGGACATCGTCGGCGCTTCGTTCGTCCGCGAGGTCGAGCCGGGTGAACTGATCGCGATCGACGCCGAGGGGCTGCGCTCCTCGCGGTTCGCCAACCCGGAGCCCAAGGGCTGCGTGTTCGAGTACGTCTACCTGGCGCGCCCGGACACCTCGATCGCCGGCCGCAGCGTGCACGCGACCCGCGTCGAGATCGGCCGCAAGCTCGCCGCCGAACACCCGGCGGAAGCCGACCTGGTCATCCCGGTGCCGGAGTCCGGCACCCCCGCCGCGATCGGGTACGCGCAGGGCTCGGGCATCCCGTACGGCTCCGGCCTCGTCAAGAATGCCTACGTCGGCCGGACGTTCATCCAGCCCTCGCAGACCATCCGCCAGCTGGGCATCCGGCTCAAGCTGAACCCGCTGCGCGAGGTCATCCGCGGCAAGCGGCTGGTCGTGGTCGACGACTCGATCGTCCGCGGCAACACCCAGCGCGCGCTGGTGCGGATGCTGCGCGAGGCGGGCGCGCTGGAGGTGCACGTCCGGATCGCGTCGCCGCCGGTGCGCTGGCCGTGCTTCTACGGGATCGACTTCGCCTCGCGTGCCGAGCTGGTCGCGAACGGCGTCGACCTGGACGGCATCCGCCGGTCGATCGGCGCCGACTCGCTGGGCTACATCTCGCTCGACGGCCTGGTCTCGGCGTCCGAGCAGCCGAAGTCGCGGCTGTGCACGGCGTGCTTCTCCGGCGAGTACCCGATCGCGCTGCCCGAAGACGCGTTGATCGGCAAGCATCTGCTGGAAAGCCTCGACTCGGTCAATGGCGCGGCAACGCCGGTCACCCCTGCCGGGTACGGTGCCGAGGACGCCGTTCGGCGTCCGTAGACCATTTCCCAGATTTGGAGTCCACCAGTCGTGAGCGAGTCCACGAGCGCCACGTACGCCGCTGCCGGGGTCAGCATCGATGCCGGTGACAAAGCCGTCGAGCTGCTCAAACCGCACGCGGAGCGGGCGAGCAGGCCGGAGGTGCGCGGCGGTGTCGGCGGTTTCGCCGGTCTGTTCTCGCTGAAGCTGGACAAGTGGAAGGAGCCGGTGCTCGCCTCGTCCACCGACGGGGTCGGCACCAAGATCGCGGTCGCGCAGGCGCTGGACAAGCACGACACGGTCGGCATCGACCTGGTCGCCATGGTCGTCGACGACCTCGTCGTCACCGGTGCCGAGCCGCTGTTCCTGCAGGACTACATCGCCGTCGGCAAGGTCATCCCGGAGAAGATCGCGGCACTCGTCGGCGGTATCGCCGAGGGCTGTGTCCAGGCCGGGTGCGCGCTGCTGGGCGGGGAGACCGCCGAGCACCCCGGGCTGATGGCGGAGCACGACTACGACATTTCGGGCACCGGTATCGGTGTCGTCGAGGCCTCGGCCGTGCTCGGCCCGGAGCGGGTGCGGCCCGGTGACGTGGTGCTCGCGCTCGGCTCGTCCGGGCTGCACTCCAACGGCTATTCGCTGGCCAGGCACGTGCTGCTGGACATCGCGCGGATGCCGCTGGACGGGCATGTCGAGGAGTTCGGCCGCACGCTCGGCGAGGAGTTGCTGGAGCCGACCAAGATCTACGCCAAGGATTGCCTCGCGCTGGTGGCCGAGACCGAGGTCCGGACGTTCGCGCACGTCACCGGTGGCGGCCTGGAGGCGAACCTGGCCAGGGTCATGCCGCGCGGGCTCGTCGCGCGGCTCGATCGCGGGACCTGGACGCCGGCGCCGGTGTTCGCGCTGATCGGGCAGCGCGGCAAGGTCGAGCGCGCCGAGCTGGAGAAGACGTTCAACATGGGCGTCGGCATGGTCGCGATCGTCGGCGCCGAGGACGTCGACCGGGCGCTCGCGGTGCTGACCGCGCGGCACGTCCCGGCGTGGATCCTCGGGGACGTCCAGCCCGCGGAGGACCCGGACGGGCCGCGCGCGGTGCTCTCGGGCGACCACCCCCGCTTCTGAACCGCATAACGGCTCGACTCCGGCTGTCACACTGGAGGCATGGCTGAGGATGTGGTGGTCGGCGCCCGGTTCGTGATCCCGGACGCCGAACTGAGCGAGCGGTTCTCCCGGGCGTCGGGCCCGGGAGGCCAGGGCGTCAACACCACCGACTCGCGGGTCGAGCTGTCCTTCGACGTCGTCCGGTCGCCGTCGATCCCCGAGGACCTGCGGGAGCGGATCGTTTCCCGGCTGCGGTCCCGGCTGGTCGACGGCGTCGTCACGATCGTCGCCCGTGAACACCGCTCACAGCTGATGAACCGGGAAGCGGCGCGGGACCGTCTCGCGGCCTTGCTGCTCGAGGCCTCGGCGCCGCCTCCGCCGCGTCGGCGCGCGACGAAGCCTTCGCGGGGTTCGAAGGAGCGTCGGCTGGCTGCGAAGAAGCGCCGCGCCCAGGTCAAACGTGGCCGCGGCGGGCGCTTCGACGACTGAAGCCCAGCGGTCCGTGGGGGCCTCCTTGAGGGACTCTGGGTCTCTCAAGGAG
>NZ_JBHYIQ010000132.1:16675-24218 GCF_042739895.1 Amycolatopsis sp. NPDC059021 | reverse complement strand
TGACAGCGCTGAGCGCTGTCAAGGCCCCCTTCACGGCATTCGGCGGGGCGGGGCGCGTCGGATGTCGCGAACGCTCCGTTCGGGACGCTGATCGTCGCAAACGGAGCGTTCGAGACATGTCACCTCTTCCGGCGAACCTTTCCCGCCCGCAGCTTTCGTGGCCGCTACAGCGGCTAGGAAGATCTCATGGAGAAGATCATCCGCACCACCGCCCTGATCGCCGCCACCCTCGCCTGCACCTCGCTACTCGCCGCGCCGTCGGCGACCGCCGCACCCGCCGCGTCCACCGGCCAGTCGGCCTGTTCGGGCACCGCCGTCGCCCCCGCGTTCTCCGACTGGGTCCGTGCCAAGGGCAGCGCCGGCATCGCGGGTCACCCCGGCTACCGGCAGGGCTACGACCTCACGCTGCAGAGCAACGCCGGGGTCGCGCTGGCCGAGGTCAAGGGATACGACGAGCGCAACGGGAACAAGGAGATCTGGGTGGGGGTGCCCGCGATGTCCCCGGACAGCCCGCACCGGCTCGTCGCGATCGCCTGGGGGAACAACCTGGCCATGCCCGAGATCCGGGTGAAGCCCGCCCCCGGCCAGCTGGCCGGTGTCACGGTCACCTTCAGGTGCTGACCGCCCGCGCGATCGTCGTACCGGCGGCTCTGGCGGGTGCTGCCCTGAACTGGTACCTCCGACCCGGCGACTTCTGGACCTTTCCCCGTCCCCCGGTTTCCCGCACTGTCGTGATCCAGGACACGTCGGCGAGGAGGTTCGGTGGAGGATTTCGCGCGAGGGGCCGAAAACGACCGGGCAGCCGACTTCGTCGCGCTGGGCGGAACCGTCCTGACGCTGGACCGGGCCGGTCGCCGAGCGGGTGCGCTCGCGGCGAAGGCCGGGCGGATCATCGCCATCGGCACCGACCGCGAGATCGCGGAGCTGATCGGGCCGGACACGCGGGTGCTGGACCTCGGCGGGCGCACGGCGATCCCCGGGTTCGTCGAATCGCACAACCATCCGGCGTTCTTCGGCATGACGCTGGCCGCGCCGGTCGACGCCGGCAGCCCGCCCAACGACACCATCGACGACATCGCGGGCCGGGTCGCGCAGGCGGTGTCCGATCGCGGCCCCGGCGAGTGGGTCCGCGGGTTCCGGTACGACGACACGCTGCTCGCCGACCGGCGGCATCCGGCCCGGTCCGATCTCGACGCCGTATCCCCGCGCAACCCGGTGGTGCTCACCCACGTGTCGGGGCACTTCTGCGTGGCGAATTCGGCGGCCCTGCGCGAAGTCGGGATCACCGCGACGACCCCGGACCCGCCCGGCGGGCACATCGCCCGCGACGAGCGTGGCGAGCCGACCGGGCTGCTGGTGGAGACCGCGGCCTTCCTGGTCACCTCGCGGCTGCCGGGTCAAAGCGCTGACGATCTGGCCGACGCGCTGCGGCTCGCCGACGCCGAGTACCTCGCCAACGGCATCACTTCGGTGCACGACACCGGGATCGGGCTGATCGGCGGATCCGCCGAACTCGAGGCCTATCGCACGTTGTGGCGCACGGGCGGGCTGCGGACGAGGATCCGGGGCTACCTCTTCGACGGGCTGGTACCGGGCCTGGCCGAAGGCCGTCCCGAACGGCCCGATCTCGTGGACGCGGGCGACCGCTTCGCGCTGACCGGCGTCAAGATCATCGCCGACGGCTCGATCCAGGGCCGTACCGGCTGCCTGGCCGAGGGCTACACCTGTGACCCCGGCGAGCACGGGATGATGCTGGTCGAACCCGCCGACCTCGGGCAGCGGATCGCCGCGCTGGACGCCGCGGGCTGGCAGGTGGCGGTGCACGGCAACGGGGACGCCGCGATCGACGCCATCATCGACGGCTACTCCCGTCTCGGCGCGCCGGACGGCACCGGCCGCCGCCACCGCATCGAACACTGCCAGACGGTGCGCGAGGACCAGCTCGACCGGATGGCGGCACACGACGTGCTCGCGTCGTTCTTCATCAAGCACGTCTACTACTGGGGCGACCGCCACCACGACACGTTCCTCGGCCCGGAACGCGCGCGCCGGATCAGCCCGCTCGCCTCGGCCAGGAAACGCGGAATCCACTTCGGACTGCATTCCGACACGCCCGTCACGCCGGTCCCGCCGCTCGAAGGGATCTGGTGCGCGGTACGCCGCACCACGCGTGAGGGCGTGGTCCTCGGCCCCGAACAGGCGATCGACGTCGACGCCGCGCTGCGCGGCTACACCATCGACGCGGCTTACCTTGCCGGTGAAGAAGATCTCAAGGGCAGTCTCGAAGCCGGCAAGCTGGCCGACCTCGCGGTGCTGTCGGACGACCCGACGACCGTCGACCCGGATCGCCTTCGCTCCCTGCGGGTCGAGGCCACCGTGAGCGGCGGCGAAATCGCCTGGCGGCACGCATCGTTCCCGGACGCGAGGAGCCCCCGATGATCCGCAGCTGGCCCAGTGTCCTCATCGGACTCGGCATCCCGGCGGCCGCGCTCCTGATCGGCATTCCGCTGGTGTCCGGCAGCACCGCGTCGGTGTTCGGCATCCCGCTGGTGTTCTTCTGGGTGTTCTGCTGCTGCCCGCTGACCACGTTGTGCCTGTGGGTCAGCTGGCGTTTCTTCGACCGCGCGCACTATCCCGAGGAGCGCTGATGCTGATCACGATGGTGGCCGTGGTGATGGCGGCGTCGATCGCGCTGGCCGTGTGGGCGGGCCGGGCGAGCCGCGGCGGCGGCATCTCCGAGTTCCTCGTCGGCGGCCGGTCCTTCCCCGCCTGGCTGGTGTATTTCCTCGCGGTGGGCGAGGTCTACAGCATCGGGACGATGATCGGCTTCCCCAGCGGGATCTACGCGCACGGCGCGAGCTACGGCATCTGGTTCCTCGGGTACATCCTGCTCGCCTATTCGCTGGGCTACTTCCTGGCGCCGCTGGTGTGGCGGGCGGCGAAACGGCACGACGCGATGACCGTGCCCGACGTGTTCGGCAGGCACTACGGCAGCCGCTCGCTGGAACTGGTCACCTGCGTGACGATGCTGATCGCGCTGGTGCCCTGGGGCCAGTACCAGTTCATCGGCCTGCAGGTCGTGCTCGGCAACCTCGGGCTGCCGCTGAGCCCGGTGCAGTGCGTCGTGCTCGCCGGGATCATCGCGTTCGTCTACATCGCGGTCTCCGGAGTGCGGTCCCCCGCGTTCGTCTCCATCCTCAAGGACGTCTTCATGCTCCTCGGCGTGGTGCTCGTCGGCGTCGCCGCGGTGCTCGCCGCCGGGGGCACGGCGAAGGTCAGCGGGCCGGAGGTGCTGACCAGCGCGCAGACCACCATGGGCGGCCAGGGACTGCTGTTCGCGATGACCACGATCGCGTTCCAGAGCGTCGTGTTCTACCTCGGTTTCGGTGGCGCGTATGTGTTCCCGGCCCGTTCCGAGCGCGCGGTGAAGACGTCCACGGTGTGGATGCCGATGTACATGCTGATCTACCCGTTCCTGGTGCTCGCCGCGTACTACGGCGTCCGCGCGCATCCCGATCTGAAGAACCCGAACACGGTGTTCATGGTGACCGCGAAGGGCTTGCTGCCGGACTGGCTGCTCGGGCTGGTCGCCGCCGGTGCCGCGCTGTCCGGGGTGCTGGTGCTCGCCGCGACCGCGCTGAGCATCGGCGGGATGGTGTGCCGCAATCTGGCGCCGGACGTCGCGCCGGGCACGCAACGCCGCTGGACGGTCGTCGCCGTCGGCGGGTTCCTGGTACTGGCCGCGGTGCTCACCCTGGTCGCCTCGACGCTGATGCTCACCGTGCTGAACCTGACCTACAACCTGCTGGCCCAGGTCGTGCCCGGCTGGCTGGCGATCCTGTTCGCCCGCCGGGTGCGCGCGTCCGCGATCGCCGCGGGCATGGTCATCGGCGTGCTCACCGCGATCGCGCTGTACGTCACCGGCGTGACGCTGGGCGGAGTCAATCCCGGCCTCGTCTCGCTCGGGATCAACCTGCTGGTGGTGTTCGGCTGGAGCCGCCTCAGGCCGGACGCCGGGCGCGAGCCCGTCGCCGTCACCACCGCGCCGGAGTCCGAACTCGCGGCCGAACCGGCCTGATCCCGCGTGGCGGGCGGCCAAGCGCACGACCCGGAATGCGCGGCTTGGCCGCTGGTAGCGCTCGGCCGGGCTGGCTACCATCGAGGCACCCCACGGCCATCGGAGGCTCCGATGCGACTGCCCCGATTCCGCTTCCTGCTCGGCCTTTTCCCCGCGCTGTGCCTGGTGCTGCCGCCCGCGGCGCAGGCCACCGCCCCGGTCCCGCTCGGCGGTGGCAGCCCGCTCGGGATCGGCTCGGTCTACCGGTGCACCGCCGGGTTCGCCGCCACCTCGGCAACCGCCGGCTACCTCATCACCAGTGCCGCCTGCGGTAAGCCCGGCGACACCGTCCAAAGTGGAGGGACCCCGGTCGGCGTCGTCGACGCGGCACCGTTTCCGCCGGACGGCGCGATCGTCGTCCGGGTGACGAACACCGCGGCCTGGCGGCTGGTGGGCACGATCCCGCCCGTCAACGGCCGCGTGACGATCACCGGCGCCGTCGAAGCCCCGATCGGCGCCTCGGTGTGCCGGTACGGCGTGGCCACCGGCTGGCGCTGCGGGACCGTCCTGGCGAAGAACCAGACGATCACCTATCCCCAGGGCACCCTCTCCGGACTGACCAGGACGAACGTCTGCGCGGAACCCGGTGACACCGGCGGGCCGTTCGTCAGCGGGACCCAGGCCCAGGGCGTGCTGGTCGGCGGCAGCGGGAACTGCGCGGGCGGCGGCACCTCCTATTTCCTGCCGGTCGCCAAGGTCCTCGCCACGCACGGCCTCACCATCCTCACCGGAACGTCCTGAACGGCGCGTCCCTCGCGCGAACGCCAAGACAAGCGGACGGTTAACCCGGCGCAAGACGCCGCTTTAAACCAGACATTTCACCGGCGTGGCGTAAGCCGGTCCCGTGCCGTTCCCCTGGCGTTCACCCCGTGCGCCTGCCGGTTTCATGTGCCCTGCCTAGGTTTTGCACGCGAGCGCCGGAGGAAGGAACCCATGGACAGACCCCTGGCGGTGCGGGCGCGCGGGATCACCAAATGCTTCGGTGACGTCGTCGCGCTCGACGACGTCGAGCTGGATGTGGCGCGAGGAGTGATCCACGGGCTGGCCGGCCCGAACGGCGCGGGAAAGACGACGCTGCTGGGCCTGGTGCTGGGTCTCGCCGTCGCCGACGAGGGCAGTCTCGAAATCCTCGGAACGCCGGTCGGGCAGGCGCTTTCCACGCCTGGCGGCGTCGCGGGCTTCGTGGACGGCCCCGGCCTCTACCCCGCGCTGACCGCCCGGCAGAACCTCACCGCGCTGGCCGCGCTCCGTGGCCGCAAAGCGCCGATCCCGTCGCTCAACGACGTTTCGGTGCACGGGTTCCCGAAGTTCGACACCGACGTCCCGGACATCTACCGGTACGAGATCTGGAAACGCGACTTCGAGAAGAACGGGCCGGCGAACCTGAACATGTTCTGGCTCTCCAGCGACCACACCGGCGGCCCGCCGAACGCGGCCGCCCAGGTCGCGGACAACGACCTCGCGGTCGGCAGGATCGTGGACACGATCTCGCACAGCCCGTACTGGAAGGACTCCGCGATCTTCGTGGTCGAGGACGACTCCCAGGCCGGTCTCGACCACGTCGACGGCCACCGCGCGCCGATCCAGATCATCAGCCCGTGGGCCCGGCACGGCGTCGTCGACAACCACTACTACTCGCAGATCACGATGATCCGGACCATCGAGCAGATCCTCGGGATCCACCCGATGAACCAGAAGGACAGCGCGGCCACGCCGATGCGCGGGGCGTTCACCCACGCTCCCGACTTCACGCCGTTCACCGCGCTGCCCAACCGGACGTCGCTGACCGCGGGCCTGAAGACCCTGCCACCCTGCGGGGCCGACTCCCCCGCGCCGCCGGATCCCGCGGCCGCCGCCGTGGCGCCGGACACCATACCGGCGGACAAGCAGCAGGTCGCGGCGCAATGGGCGGAATGGCAGGCGCACCAGCGCCTTTCCGGGCCCGACGCCAAGGCCGACTACGCGAATCCCGCGCAGATGAACCATTTCACGTGGTACCGGACGCACGGGTGGACGCAGCCGTACCCTGGCGAGGACCGCATCCACGCGCCGGAGCAGGTCCCCGGCGCCGCCATCCCGTCCCCGGACTCCGACGGCTGACCTCTGCTGGACCAATTCGCGGGGTTTCGCCATGCCGTTAAGGCCACCTTACGGGCGTCTGACGCCCGTAAGGTGGCCTTAACGGCATATGAGTCCTTTGTGGACTTGGACCGCATTCCCGCGTCCGGACAGATCAACCGGCGGCAGGAACATCAAAAAGGAATTCACATTCTCCGGGATCCTCGAAGAGTGCCCGAACAGCAAATGTTGGCGATTTTCCCGCCAGAACTCCGATGAACGCGCGGTGCGGCATTCTTGGCTGGCTATTCACACGAAGCTACCCCGTATTCACGTGAACAGGCGCACACTTCCTCACCGTCGGGCCGGAACACGGAAACAACACCGGCTCGACAAGAAGAGTCCTATGTGGACAACACAAGGAGGAATTGTGCGAATCGGACGAATGGTGGGCGTGATCACCACGGCCGCGTTGACCGTCGCGGGTCTCCTCGCGGCACAGCCGATGGCTTCGGCCGCGGGTGTGCCCCGCCCCGACCACGTCGTCGTGGTGGTGATGGAGAACCACTCCTACAAAGAGATCGTCGGCAGCTCGTCGGCGCCGTATCTCACTTCGCTGGCCAACGGCGGCGCGAACTTTTCCCAGTCGTTCGCGGTGACCCATCCCAGCGAGCCCAATTATCTCGCGCTGTTCTCGGGCTCGACGCAGGGCCTCACCGACGACTCCTGCCCGCACACCTATTCCTCGGCCAACCTCGGTTCCCGGCTGATCGGCGCCGGCAACTCGTTCGTCGGCTATTCCGAGAGCATGCCGTCCGACGGCTACACCGGCTGCACGAGCGGCCAGTACGCGCGCAAGCACAACCCGTGGGTGAACTTCACCAACGTCCCCGCGTCCAGCAACCTGCGGTTCAGCCGGTTCCCCACCGACTACACGACGCTGCCCAACGTGTCGTTCGTGGTGCCCAACCTCTGCAACGACATGCACGACTGCAGCATCTCCACCGGTGACACCTGGGTGAGGAACAACATCGACGCCTACGCGCAGTGGGCCAAGACGCACAACAGCCTCCTGATCGTCACCTTCGACGAGGACGACCGCAGCCAGAACAACCAGATCCCCACCATCTTCTCCGGACAGCACGTGAAGACCGGGAAGTACACCGAGCACATCACCCACTACAACGTGCTGCGCACCCTCGAAGACGCCTACGGCCTCGCCTGCACCGGCTCGGCCTGCAGCGCCACCCCGATCACCGACAGCTGGCAGTAACCGGCATCCGGGTGCCCGGCGGGTGGGGGATCCCCCCCCCGGGCCCCGCGCCCACCCCGCCCCCCGCGCCCGCCCGGCGGGCCGGAGTATTTGTG
>NZ_JBHYIQ010000132.1:0-16665 GCF_042739895.1 Amycolatopsis sp. NPDC059021 | reverse complement strand
GCGCCCGGCCCCCCCGCGCCCCCCCCCCCCCCCCCCCCTCCGCCCCCCCCCCCCCCCGGCGGGGGGGGGGGGGGGGGCGCCCCCCCCCCCCCCCCCCCGGCTCCAGCCCGGCCCGCGGCGCCGTCCGGCCTGCCAGGAGATGTTCTTGTCGGTGGGCCCGGGTAGCGTCTCGCGGTGTGGAAGCACGGGAACGCATTCAGGAACTCGCCGACAGGGTCGTCGCGCTGCGTGACGCCTACTACCGGGGCTCGCCGCTGGTGGCCGACGCCGAGTACGACGCGATCGAGGACGAGCTGCGCGGGCTGATCGAGGCGAACCCGGAGCTGGCACCCGATCCGAACCCGCTGGAGCAGGTGGGCGCGCCCGCGGTGCTGCACGCGCCGATCCGGCATTCGCGGCCCATGCTGTCGCTGGACAAGGCGACCCGGCCCGAGCAGGTCGCGGCGTTCTTCGACCGCTTCCCCGGCCAGCCGGTGGTGGTGATGCCGAAGCTGGACGGGCTGTCGCTGGCCCTGGTCTACGAGGACGGGCGGCTGGCGCGCGCGGTCACCCGAGGGGACGGGACGACCGGCGACGACGTCACCATCCTGGTGCGCGCGCTCACCGACGGCGTGCCGGAGCGGGTCGGCGCGCCGGGCCGGGTCGAGGTACGAGGCGAGGCCGTCATGCTGCGGTCCACCTTCGCCGCGTACAACATCGCGCACCCGGACAAGCCGCTGATCAACCCGCGCAACGCGGCGGCGGGCACCTTGCGGGCCAAGGATCCGGCCACCGTGGCCGAACGGCGCCTGCGGTTCTTCGCCTTCGACCTGGACACCGACCCCGACAGCACGGACGCCGACCTCGGCAGCGCGCTGCACGCGATCGGGTTCACCGCCGCGGACATGCGCCGCTGCGCCGGCGCGGAGGCGGCGCAGGAGGTGATCGCCACGATCGAGCGGCAGCGCAACGAGCTGGACTACGACCTCGACGGCGCCGTGCTGCGCCTGGCCGACCGGGACGCCTACGCCGCGGCCGGGACCAGGTCGAGTTCGCCCCGGGGCGCGCTGGCCTACAAGTTCGCCGCCGAGGAGAAGACCACCGTGCTGGCCGACGTGGTCTGGGACGTCGGCAAGACGGGCAAGATCGCCCCGGTGGCCTGGCTCGAGCCGGTGTTCGTGGGCGGGACGACGGTCACCAGGGCGACGCTGGCCAACCAGGAGGTCATCCGCGCCAGGGACATCAAGATCGGCGACACCGTGCTGGTCCGCCGCGCGGGCGACGTGATCCCGTTCGTCGCCGGCGTGCTCGACGCGTCGAAGCGCACCGGCGCCGAGCGGGAGATCGTGCCGCCCGCCACGTGTCCCTCGTGCGAGCAGCCGCTGACCGAACAGGGCAACAGCCGGGAACTGTTCTGCACCAACGTTTCCTGCCCCGCGCAGACCGTGCGGCGACTGATCCACTGGGCCTCGCGGGCCGCGGCGGACATCGACGCCATCGGCGGAGTCTGGATCGAACGGCTCGCCGAGGCCGGGCTGCTGGAGAACCCGTCGGACTTCTACCGGCTGACCAAGGAACGGCTGCTGGAGTTCGAGCGCATCGGCGAGGTCTCGGCCACCCGCATGATCGAATCGATCGACGCGAGCCGCGCGGTCGGGCTGCGCCGGGCGCTGATCGGGCTCGCGATCCCGATGGCCTCCGACGGCACCGCCGCCCGGCTGTGCCGTGCGGGATTCGGCTCGCTCGAGGAGGTCGCCGAAGCGGGCGTCGACGGCCTCGTGGCCGTGGAGGACATCGGGCCGAAGGTCGCCGCCTCCCTTATCGAGCACCTCACCCGGCTGCGGCCCGAGCTCGAACGGCTCCGCGAGGCAGGCGTCTCCCTGGACGTGCGCGAAGAGGACCTCCCGCCGGTCGTCGCGGCCGACGCGCCCTTGGCGGGCAAGACCGTGGTGATCACCGGCGCGATCAGCGACCCGCGCTCCGGCGAGAA
Organism: Amycolatopsis sp. NPDC059021; assembly: GCF_042739895.1. Lineage (NCBI taxonomy): Bacteria > Bacillati > Actinomycetota > Actinomycetes > Pseudonocardiales > Pseudonocardiaceae > Amycolatopsis > Amycolatopsis sp. NPDC059021. The sequence goes on along the minus strand of NZ_JBHYIQ010000132.1, from coordinate 14,696 downwards.
GGTCGCGCGCCCGGTCTTCCAGCGGCTGTGCGAGAAGGCGGGCGCCGCGACCGCGTCCTCGGTGTCGGCCAGTACCGATCTGCTCATCACCGGCGCCGGGGTCGGGGACAGCAAGCTCGCCAAGGCCGAGAAGCTCGGCGTCGAGATCGTCGACCAGGGCGAGATCTGGCAGCAGCTGATCGCGGCGAACGTCGTCTGAACCACGGCCGCCGCCGGACGGTCCGGTGGAGCGAATTTTCGCGGTGGTCGCCGTACGCGAGGCTTAACTGTCCGATGTGGACAGCCGGGCTCTTCACTCCGGCAGCGCTGACAGCCCCGCGTAGGCACGCAGCTTCTCGGGCTCCAGGTTGTCCCGGTCCACCCTCAGCGCCGAATACCTCGCCGCCGGTGCCAGCCGCGGCACCTGCTCGACGAACAGCCGGTCACCTGGCGCGAGGGTCCCGTTCACCACGGCTTCCGCCAGCACGTGGTTCACATGGACCAGGTAGTCGGTGACGGCCACGCCCGCGGTGGCCACCTGGAGCAGATGCGCCCGGCCGCGGGCGGGTCCTGGCACATGTACCTCCGCCACCGCCGGTCCGGTCAGCGGCACGGAACCGTCGAAGCGCCTCAACAGGCGGCGCAGCCCCAGCGACTGCTTCGGCGGCACTGGCCGCGTCCACGCCACCGAACCATCCGGCGAGACATGGTCGAAGACGAACCGGCCGGAGAGGTTTCCGGGGTTCCCGGCAAGAAACAACGTCCGGGTGAACGCCTGGCACCAGGACCGCCCCAGCCGCGGATCGAGCCGGAGCGCGAACTCGATCGAGGACTGGACGAACGTCGTCGGATCGAAGCCGCGCAGCACCGCGACCGCGGCGATGTCCGGTGCGTCGTTCTTCGCCTCGGCCAGCTGTTCGAGGTCGGGTACCGGCAGCTGCCCGGCCTGCAACCGCGGCTCACCGGCGCGGGCGGCTGAGACCCGGCGCGCGAGTTCGGCACGCAGAAACTGCTGGGTGAGCATCAGCAATACACCTGCCTCGCCAGCTCGGCGACGGGTGGTTCGCGGTGCCTGCTCAGCAGCGACGACGTCAACCGGTACGCGTCGACATGGCGATGCGCGCCCCTGTGACGCCCGACGTACTCCGCGATCTCGCCGGGGGTATGACGGCGGGAGGGCGACGCCAGCAGTTTCGCGGCCCGGCTCAAGCTGTTCGCCAGCAGGTCGGCGCGGAAGGACTGCCCGCTCCCCTTGCCGAGGACGGCGACGAAGTACAACCGCATGCCGAGCCTGAGCACCTCCGGCCCGGCACCCGGGAACAGGTCGAAGAGCGCCGAGGGTGTGTGTTCCTCCCAACCACCGTGCCTGCTCGACCGGACCACTCCGTCGATCGGCACGCGGTCGACGACGACGCGCACGACCCGGGCGCCCAGTGCGCCCAGCAACCGTTGCAAGGCAACATAATCCTCGGTCAGTTCGCGATCGTGGGCGAGCACGACCTCATCGAAGAGCGGAGCCAGCGGAACGAGTTCGCGCAACGCGCCCGCCAGGTAGTTCGGCTGGTCTTCGGCGGTGACGATCTGGCGGAGCGGCACCCCGAACCGGGTGACGTCCAGGTACACCGGCCCGCCCGTCGCGCGTGTGTCCAGGCACAGATCGCGTCCGGCGAGGTGCTCGATCATCTCCTCCAGGCCCAGCCCCGGCGGCTGTACCGCCGTGAGACCGGGATCGTGCATGCCGAGCCTCGCGAAGTAGTCCTGCCAGATCGTCAGGAGACGCGCGCTCGCCGGATGCACCCAGCCGGTGGCTTCGACCGCCCGCGAGTACGCCTCGAGCGCTCCGAAGGGCACGCGCCGCCGTTCACGGTGATAGCGCACGTACAGCTCGCCGAGCCGCAGTTCGCTGTGTGCCGAGTAGTCGATGTCGCCGAAGGTGCGATCCAGGAACTCCCAGTACCCCAGGGTCTGCGCGGTGACGTTGTACGTCGTGTTGCTGTAGCGATAGGTGACGTCGGCGACGAGCGACGTCGCGCGGTACATCACGTCGACCCAGAGCAGGCCCTTGAGGTGACTCGGCGTGAGAGCCTTCGTCGGGGTGATGGTGACCGGCGCGATCAGGACCTTGGTCATCCCGCGACCTTCTCCACCAGCCGTACCACCAGATCGCGGTCTGCCGCCGTGGGCACGGCAGCCGGCCGGGTGGCCAGCACCGCGCGAACCCGGGAGCGGATGTCCGGGTCGTCGTAGAACGCCCCCGGACTGTCCAGCGACATCAGTACCCGGGCCAGCCCGCGCCACACCACGGCGTCGGACATCGACGCCATGGCCGCGTCGCCCAGTCCCAGCCGGTCCCCGGCGGGTGGGCGCGCGGCGCCGTATACGGTCGCCCGCCAGAGCGCGACCCGCTCCTCGTCGTCGCGTCCGCCCTGCCGTGCCCAGGGCACCAGCAGCCGCTCGGCCAGCATCGCGGCGCGGGCGCTCTGCTCGTCGCCCGGTTCGGGACACCCGGCGACGAGCCGGGCCAGCTCATAGGCGTGTGCCATGGCCAGCCCGACGCCGCGGCCGTAGACCGGGCTGGTCAGGCACGCCGCGTCACCGAGCTGGAGCAGGCCGGGTACCGGTCGCTGACGTGTGGTCGCGACACCGCGCACGACGTTGTCCGGGCACCGCATGGCATACACCGGCGAAACCGGCTCGCTCGCCTCCTCCCGCACCCAGGAATCGACGTACGGGGTCGCCGCCGCGAGCGCCGTGAAGACCCGCTGGTCGCGTACCGCCTTCAGCACTCCGTCCTCCGGCAGCACGCCGATCGCGATCGAGAAGGTGCCGTTGTCCCCCGGGTGCACGACGGCCATGTAGTGGTCGAAGACGCCACCCGCGGCGTTGCCCCGGTTCAGTGTCCCCGGCATCCCCCGGCCACGACCGCGGTAGAACCGGCTGAAGGAGGTGACCCGGGACGGCCACACCGTGTCCGCCGCCACCGGAATGTCCACTTCGGACAGCCAGCGCCGGGACTCCCCGCGCCGTCCGGTCGCGTCGATGACGAGGTCGGCCGCGACCGTGCCACCGCCGGTCAGCCGCACCCCGGCGACCCGGCCCGCGTCGAAGACGAGGCCGCGCACGGCCGTCCCTCGCCGCACCGGGACCCCCGTGCGCCGGACGACGCCGGCGAGTACCGCGTCGAAGGTCCGCCGTCGGCACGCCAGGACGGTGAGTTCGGTGTCGCCGGGTTCACGCGGGCTCGCGCGCACCACCGGCGGCATCGCCGTGGTGAGGTCGAGTTCCGCCGCGCCCGCGGCCAGCAGCGCGGCGTGCAGTGCCGGGGCGTGCCGCCGCAGTATGCCGTTTCCCAGGCTGGTGAACGAATGGGAGTGCAGGGCCTGTGGCACGGTCGGCCGGACCCAGCCGGTGTTCGCGGCTTCCACCGACGCGGGCGGGTCCTGCCGGTCGCGGTCCAGCACCTGGACGTCGTAACCTGCCTCGCGCAACGCCATCGCCCCGGTCAGCCCGGCGACGCCGCCGCCGACGACGACCGCCCGCGGCATGGTCAGGACCGCCTTCCGTGGACGTAGAACACTCTCGGGACGCCGGGCACGTCGCGCGCGATCACGGTGTCCTGCCACCTCCCGTAGTGCGCGCCCCGCTCACCCGGCTGGACCGCGGCGACGTCGAATCCGTAGGAGGCGAACATCCGCTCGGGCTCGTCGCTGCCGAACAGCCACGGTGAGCCCCAGTCCGCGAAGAGCCGCAGCAGCGGACGTGTCGAGGGCGCCGACAGCGCGACCTCGTTAACCAGGTCGCAGGCCAGGTGGGTGCCCGGCGCACAGGCCTCGCCGAGTCCGGCCAGCAGACGGCGGACGGCGTCGCCGTCCAGGTAGTAGAGCAGCCCCTCCAGCAACCAGACCGACGACCGGCCGAAATCGAAGCCGGCCGCGGCCAGCGCCGGGCGCCATCCGTCCGCCGCCAGGTCGGCGCCCACGAGCTTGCGCTCCACGTTCCCGGCGAGCTCGACGCCGGCCAGCGCCGCTCGCTTGTAGCCGAGCACGGCGGGCCGATCGACCTCGTAGACGGTGACGGCGCGAGGCCACGTCAGCCGGTAGGCACGCGTGTCCATTCCCGCGGCGCCGATGACCACCTGGTCATGTCCCTCCGCGAGGCGCGTGGCCAGCCAGTCGTCGAAAAAGCGCGTCCGGATGGCGTTGTAGTCGAACGTGTTCGGGAGCTTCCGCCCGTCCGGCGCCACCGTGGGACGGTGGGCGCCGGTGATCCGCGCGACCTCGTCGAACAGGTTCCTCCCGACGGCACCGGCCAGCGCCTCGGCGTACGGGTCGGCATAGAGCCGGTCGAGGCGCGCGGTCTCCCTCGTCCGCAGCGCGGTGGTGAGCAGCGCGGTCCTGGCCACCGCGTCGAAGTCTTGTGTCTTCACGCCTTCACCAGCTTTCGCCATGCCTGATCGTCACGCTGGAACACGCGGTCCTTGACCTGTGACGGCCGGACCCCGTCGGCCACCCTGGCCTGCCATTGGCGCTGGAACGCGTCCGCTTCGAGGACACGCACGACCGCGGGATCGAGCCGGCCCGCCGCCCTCGCGAGCCGGTAGCCGTCGGACAACCGCGTCAGGGAGAGGTCCAGTCCGACCGCCAGCCTCACCGCCTCGTCGTCCCGCAGGGTTTCTCGCGCCGCGACGGCGAACTCGTACCGTGGCCGCCCGTCGGAGGGGGTCACCGGACGGCAGGTCGCGTTGTGCACTTCGCGTCCGCTCGCGGCCAGTGCCCGCCGCAGCGCGCGCACGACGTGCGACTCGCGCAGACGTTCACCCGCCACATCGGACAAGGTGTTCCGGCCGGCATACGTCAGCCGGGGAATCCCCTGGTGCCGGTCGGCCACCGAGACGACATCGCCCAGCGCGTACCGGTAAAGCCCTCCGACGTGGCTCAGCACGACGTGGTATTCCCGCCCCGGCTCGAGATCGGCGAAGGACACCGTCTCACTGTCCTGACGCAGGTCGACGTCGGCGTCGACGAACTCGTGGAAGGCCGCGCCGACCGCCGGCTCGCAGGCATCCGGAGAGCCGTCGAGTGCCACGCCGACGAATCCTTCGGACGCGGCGATGGGCGCGGTCAGCACGGTGACATCCGGGCCGAAGCACTCTTTCAACCGCGGCAGATACAGGGACGCCAGCCCGCCCGTCCAGCAGAAGATCACCTGGAAGTTCGGCCAGAGGTGCGCGGGCAGCAGCACACCCGCGGCGGAAGCGAGCCGCTCCAGTTCCGCCGCCCGTCCCGGATTCGCCTGCCCGACGTGCCGTCCGGCGACCGTGCCGTCCCTGAGTTCGCGGACGAGGCGCGGCCACCACTGTTCGAGCTGGTACGGCAAGGCGGCGACCATGGCGGGGTTGATCCCGATCACGCACCGGACGTCGTGTTCCGCCGCGAGCCTGAGGCGGACGTAGGCCTTGCCGAGATGATCGTCGTCGGCCATGGCGACCGGCAGCGTGCCCCACGGCGCACGCGAACCCGGCTCGGCGGCGAGCGGCTCGCCGAACGCCGCCCCGAAGTCGAGCTGGCTCGCTCCGAGGTGCGGGTGTCCCGACCCGGTCTTCGGGAACCGGCTCACCGGGTCGTGCTTGAGGTTGAGCGTGCTGTCCTCGCGTGAGATCACTTCGGGAAACCGTTCCACCAGGGAAGCCCACGCCGCGTAGAACGGCGGGAAGAAGCCCGTCCGCATGAACTCCCCGGTGACCGGGATCTTCTTCCGGTCGCCGGTGGTCCCGCTGCTCGTGAAGTACACCACCGGTTCGTCGGCCGAGAGCACACCCCGTTCCCCCGCGGCCGCGCGCTCGATCCACGGCGCGTGCGCGGCGTAGTCACGGATCGGCACGGCGGCCCGGAAGTCCTTCCAGCCGCGGATGTTCTTGAACCGGTGTTCGCGGCCGAACGCGGTGTCCTCGTTTTCGGCGAGCATCGTCGCCAGAACCCTCGCGCGCACCGTTTCGATCGCGCCGAGTGCTTCGCGCATCCCGCCGCGCTCCGCCCGCACCCGCCGGCGGTAGCGCTCGACCTGCTGACTCCCCCAGCTACGCGACATCACTTCTCCCGCCCAGTCTCGCGGCGATGGCCGCGACGCGTTCCCGGTGATCGGCACGGCCGATCGAGACCATTTCGACTCCGTCCACTTCGTCCACCATCCGTTGCCGGAGATCCGCCTGGAACCGCCGGAAACCGTTCCACGTGGGGAAATCGCCGTAGTATTCGAAGCCGTTCGCCCGGGCGCCGCGGCCGCTCCTGGCCCAAGCGGTTTCCGGATCGACCTCGAGCAGGATGATCCGGCGCGGCCGGGGGAACGTCCGCCACCAGGCGAAAATGTCCTCGTTCACGAGGCCGGTCAGCACGCACTTCGCGAGGATCTTGTAGTAGTAGGAGTCGACGAGCACCGGGCTTCCCCGATCGGCGCGGAGGATCTCGTCCCGGAGGTGCACGACCGACGTCTGCAGGAGACTCAGGACGAAGTCGGCCGAATAACCTCGGCCGAGACCGCGCAGCGCGTGGGCGAGGAACCCCTCCCGGAGATCGTTGACCAGCGAACAGTCCGGCCTGACGAAGGCGGCATCGTAGGACACGCACCGCACACCCCGCCGGGACAACGCCGAGAGCACCGTCGTCTTGCCCGCGTAGTCCGTCCCCAGCAGCACGGTGAAATCCGGGACTTCGCCGCTCATCACCGGCTCCGCCCGGTGATGACGTCCGCGGCCGTGTCCACCACTCTCGCGCGGATGCGCGGATTCGCACGGCATGAGCTCACGAGCTGTCCCCTCCCCCAGACCGACCTCCGGTCCCCACCGGTGATCGGGATGTCGACGATCTCCTGTCGCGACGGCCGCGGCCGCGCCATTCAGCCCCGCGCCGCTACGCCTTTTCGAACACTCAAACCCCCTACCGGAACCCGGCTTCCCCGTGGCCGGCCCGATCTTCCGGAATTCCTTCCTAGCACACGACGGGCGACGGGTGAACACCCGCGATGACACCGATGGCCTCCCACTCCGAGGAAATGACCATCCTGACCTCTCGCGTTCGAAAGCGAATCAATCGCCGCTCAAGCCGTCGAAGACCGCCGATTGCCGGCGAAATATCCTCTGCCAAGGCCGGACGACCCCGCTTTTCGACAACGTCGATATCGCGCGGAGAAATGACCGCGGAAAACGTCCGCTCGCACGGCCAGGCGGGAGCCGGGCGCGATCACCGCCCCGCCCGTCATCGCGGCTGGAGGGTCCGTGTCAGCGCGTGGGCTTCCTTGAGCAGCAACGCCCCCAGCTCGGGGCGGCGGTCTTCCCGGAACCGGGACTCCACGCCGGTCAGGGTCAGTGCCCAGGCCGGTTCGCCGGCCCGGTCGAAGACCGCCGCGGCCATCCCCCAGCTGCCCTCGACCACCAGGCCGGGGTTGACCGCGTACCCGAGTTCCCGCGTGAGCGCCACCCGTTCCCGCACGGCATCGGCGGCGTGTGCCGGGCCCCACTGGGCGACGAGATCGGTCCGCCGCAGGTACGCGTCGATCTCGCGGTCGGGCAGCATCGCCAGCAGGACCAGCCCCGCCGAGACCACGCCGAGCGGGAACCGCGCCCCCTCGTAGAGCACGAAGGACCGGATCGGGAAGTCCCCGTCCTCCCGTAGCAGGCAAACCGTCTCGTCGCCGCGGCGGGCGGAGAAGAAGGCGCTCTCCCCCGTGGCCGTGGCGAGCCGGTGCACCCCGGCGCGCGCGTGCTGGGTGACGTCGTACCGCCGGGCCGCGACCTCGCCCAGCAGGTACAGCTCCGGGCCGAGGAACCACTGGCCGGTGCGCCGGTCACGGTCGACGTAGCCCTCGTCGGCGAGCGCCGTCAGCAGCCGGTGCGTGGTCGGCCGGGCCAGTGCCGTCGCCCGCGCGATCTGCGACGTCGAGGCCCCCCGCTCCGGAGCGGCCGAAACCGCGTGCAGCACGGCGGCGATCCGGCCGGTCACATGCGCCGGTGGAGTGTCCATGGCACCCATCGTACGTCCACTCAGTGAACGCCTCGGCCGAGATCGGTCATCAGCCGAGAACTTCGGCGCTGCGGATCTCCCTGTCATTGACGGATTACCGGGCTCTTGCCTTGAATGTCGCTGCGTTCACTGAGCAGACAGCGCCGACAGAGAGAAAGAGGCTCGCGTGTCAACCAGCTACCCCAGCGCCGCCGCGGCACTCGCCGATGTGCTCGCCGACGGCATCACCATCGCCGTCGGGGGTTTCGGCCTCAGCGGCAATCCGAACGACCTCATCGAGGCCGTTCGCGACTCCGGGGCCCGCGACCTGACCATCGTGTCCAACAACATGGGCGTCGACGGCAAGGGGCTGGGCCTGCTGCTGGAGAACCGGCAGGTGCGCAAGGTGATCGCGTCCTACGTCGGCGAGAACAAGCTGTTCGCCCGGCAGTATCTCGACCGCGACCTCGACGTCGAGTTCGTCCCGCAGGGCACGCTCGCCGAGCGGATGCGGGCGGGCGGCGCGGGGATCCCCGCCTTCTACACCCGCGCCGGCGTCGGCACCCCGGTCGCCGAAGGCAAGCCCCACGCGGACTTCGACGGCGTGACCCACATCCAGGAACGCGCCATCGTCGCCGACGTGGCGCTCGTCCACGCCCACACCGCCGACCCGGCGGGCAACCTCACCTACCGCTACGCCGCCCGCAACTTCAACCCGCTGGTCGCGACCTGCGGACGGGTCAGCGTCGCGGAGGCCGAGATCGTGCTGGACACCTTCCTCGACCCGGACGTCGTCGTCACCCCCGGCGTGTACGTCGACCGGCTCGTCCCGGCACGGGAGCGCGTCAAGGAGATCGAAAAACTGACCCTGCGGCCGAAAGCGACGGTGTGATCATGGCCTGGACACGGGACGAAATGGCCGCCCTCGCCGCCCGCGAGCTGCGCGACGGCGACTACGTCAATCTCGGGATCGGCATTCCCACGCTCGTGGCCAACCACGTGCCGGACGGCGTCCGGGTCACGTTGCAGAGCGAAAACGGCATCCTCGGGCTGGGGCCCTTCCCCGCCGAAGGCGAGGAGGACGCCGATCTGATCAACGCGGGCAAGCAGACGGTCACCCTCGCCCCCGGCGGGAGCTTCTTCGACTCCGCGACCTCGTTCGGCATGATCCGCGGCGGTCACATCGACATCGCCCTGCTCGGCGCGCTCCAGGTCGCGGCCAACGGCGATCTCGCCAACTGGACCGTGCCCGGGGCGCTCGTCAAGGGCATGGGCGGGGCCATGGACCTGGTCGCCGGCGCGCGGCGCATCGTGGTCCTCACCGATCATGTCGCCAAGGACGGCACGCCCAAGCTCGTCGAGCGGTGCACGCTCCCGCTGACCGGCGCGGGGGTGGTGGACCGGATCATCACCGACCTCGCCGTCTTCGACGTCACCCCGGCGGGACTCCGCCTCGCCGAGATCGCACCCGGCGTGTCGCCGGACGAGATCCGCGACAAGACGGCCGCTCCGGTCAGCGCGGCGGTTGCAGCCTGATCCGTACGTCGAGATTGCGCTCGACCTCGGCCCGGCTGTACAGCAACGGGAACGCGCCGCCCGAGGCCCACAATCCGTTCAGATCGCGGTAGTGCGGGCTGCGCGGATCACCGGACTGGCCCGGCGCGTTGATCGCGGACGAGCCGTTCCAGTTGCCGACGTCGAGCGCCATCTTGAAGGTGGCGCCGATGATCTGCTGGTAGTTCGCCGGGAAGAAGAACGACGGGTGGACGGTGTGGTAGTCGCCGCCGACCGGCGTCGGGCCGACGTTCGGGTCGCCGAGCGGATGCCGGAACTGCTGGAACTGCAGCGCGCCCCAGCGCCAGGCCGAGGTGTCCGGGCCGAGCTTGCCCGCGACCTCACGGAACGCCGAGGGCAGCGTGTCGAGGATCAGCTTGTCGCGCACCGCCGCGCCGTCCGGGCCCAGCCACGCCTTCGGATCCGCGAACGACGCGAGGACCAGGCTGTAGTCGGGGTTGATGGTGTTCGCCAGCGTGTCCGCGGCGGGTGCGGGCAGCACCGCGTGCGCCCACGCGGCGTGCAGGTGCTTCATGATCCAGATCTCGAACAGCGCGGCGGGCGCCGAGTCCACCGAAGCCACGCCGTCGTATCCGCGCAGCAGGTCCAGAGCACGCGCGGTGTCGGGGTCCGAAGAGGACAGTCCGCGAAGGTACTGGAGCAGTTCACCGGCCATGAGCGACTTCTCGTCCTTCTGCAGTGCCAGTGAATCCGCGACGGTCGCCCCGGGGCGGGACCTGATGAGCTCGTCGATGCGCTGCTTGCGGTACGGCAGCTGCCATTCGTAATTGGACACCACGGGATGCCCCGGCGGAATGTTGAAGTCGTTGGCGGAGGCGAAGAATCCAGCCGCCGGGTTGTGCTGGCCGGGCAGTTCGCTGTTCGCGTGGAAGCCGTTCCACTCGTACCGGCCGTCGCCGGGCACGGGCAGCAGACCGTCGTAGTTCGCGCCGGTGCGGCGCGGCGTCAGCCCGGCCGGGACGTAGCCGATATCGCCGTGAGTGTCGGCGTACACCAGGTTCGATCCCGGCGTGCCCCACTTCTGCATGGCCGTGGTGAACTCGCCGAAGTTCTTGGCCCGCTGGTAGTTCAGGCTGCCCAGATACGCCGAGCTGCCCGGTTGCGTCCACGCCGAGCGGACCGCGAACGCCCGGTGCGCGGCCTCGTCGACCTTGACGACCGCGCCGTGCCGGGTGAACGCCAGCTCCCGGGTGACCGGCGCCGCGCCCTGCACCGGGATGGTCTCGGTGACCGTGGTCATCCGCTCCCAGCCGTCGCCGTAGCGATAGCGGTTGTGGTCCTTCGGATCGAGTTCGTAGACGTACAGGTCGGTCTGGTCGATCGGCAGGTTGGTCAGGCCGAACGCGATGGTCCCGTTGTGCCCGATGGCGATTCCCGGGTTCCACGGCTCGCCGGCCCCGGCGAGATTCAGCCCCGGCGCGGACAGTTGCGCGACGTACCGGCCCGAGGGCAGCGCGTCGGTGCCGCGGTGCGGGTCGTTGGCCAGGATCGGGCGGCCCGACGCGGTGCGGCCCGGCCCGATCGCCCACGCGTTGCTGCCAGTGGTGGCGTCGGCGACGTCCTTGGTCTCGAATCCCTTGCCGGTGAAGGAAACCGCGGCGGTCGCCAGGTTGTACACCTTCAGCACGTCGTCCGGGATCGCGCACGGGTCCAGCCCGGCGGGCACCACCGCCTCGTGCGCGGGGCGCAGGCTCCGCAGGTAACGGCTCGCGCCCTGGCCCGCCTGGCAGACCAGCTTCGCGCGGATGACCTCCCACGACAGGTTCTCCCCGATGGCGTGCGTGCGGATGCGCACCACGTCCTCCGGGCGCCAGCGGGCGGGCCGGTAGCCGAGCTTGCCGAACTCCGGCGGGACGGCCGAGGGGTTGCGGGCCAGCCAGTCGACGTAGGCGTTGATGCCTTCGGCGAACCGGGTCGCGGCGAGCCTGCCCTCCGGCCCGTACGACGCCCACTCCGCGTCCATGTCGCCGCGGTAGAGGAACAGCCGCGCGGCCCTGTCCTGGTCCACATAGGACGGTCCGAGGACCTCGCTGAGCGTACCGAGGCCACGCCGCCGCCAGGTGTCGATCTGGAACAGCCGGTCGCGCGCGATGTTGTAGCCCTGCGCGAAGAACAGGTCGCTGGTGTCGGCGGCGTAGATGTGCGGCACGCCCCACTTGTCGACCAGCAGGTCCACCGGCTTGCGCAGTCCGGCCACCTCGTAGGACGCGGCGGGCGCGGCGGCCGCGACGGGAACCGTTGTCACCCAGCAGAGACTGGCCAGCACGGCGAGGAAGGCGCGCAGCCGCACCCGCTTCGCCGACCGGCGCCGCGTGCTGCCGTCGCCCACGGGTCCGCGGCGGGACGTCACCGCCATGTGATCACCTCGTCCGCGTTCGGCCGGATTCTCCGTTTGCTGTCTATCGGATACGGACGCGCGACCACCAGCCCCTATGGGGGTGCGGCTGCAACCACGGCGAAACTCGTCACGCAACCCCCGTTCGCGAATTCCTCCCGCCCCTTCACGACCCTTTACGCCGTTCAGGTGACCCCTATAGGGGTTTTCCCGGAAGGCCGGATCCGGTATATGCAGCAAGTGCCTGAGGCCCGCCGCAGCTCCGATACGGGGGCTGGCCCTACCGATTCCCGGGCGTCCGGCTGTTAGCGTCGAAGACGCGAATTCCGGGGAGGCGAGATGTTCGGCTGGCTGCTGCTGACGCTGGGCATCGCGTTCGGGTCCGCGGTGATCCCGTTCTTCAGCATCGAGGTCTTCGTGATCGGGCTCGTGACGAGCAAGCCGGGGATTCCATGGGCGGCGATCGGCGCCGCGGCGGCGCTCGGCCAGGTCGCCGGGAAGCTGCTCTACTTCCTCGCGGCGCGCGGGTCGATCAGGCTGCCGCGGTTCCTGCACGAGCGGCTGCACCGGGAGCGGCGCAGCACGCGGTGGCGGGAGTTCCTGCGCGCGAAGACGAAGTGGCTGAAGGCCAGGCTGGACGCGCTCCGGGAACGCTGCGTCCGGAATCCTTTGTGGATGAACGGGACCTACGGCGTCAGCGCGCTGATCGGGCTGCCGCCGCTCATGGCGACCACCCTGCTGGCGGGCCTGGTGCGCATGCGGCTGTCGGCCTTCCTGGTGACGGGACTCGCCGGCAGGCTGGTGCGGTTCAGCGTGCTCGCCGCCTCGCCCGCGCTGTTCACCCAGTGGTTGCAATTCTGACGAAAACCCGAGAGCACGCCAAGAATAACGCGTGCCGATAATGCTCAGGCGATTCTTCCGTATACTCCGCGGGTATGGTGGAACCCACGCAACCGGCACCCAAGGCCGCCGCCGGAGCCTGGACCGGGCTCGGCGTGCTGGTCCTCACCGGCGTGATCGTGTCGATGGACATGTCGGTGCTGTTCTTCGCGTTGCCCTTCCTCAGCGCGGATCTGCGGCCGTCGGCCACCGAGACACTGTGGATACTCGACATCTACGGCTTCCTGCTGGCAGGCCTGCTGATCACCATGGGCACGCTCGGCGACCGCATCGGCAGGCGCAAGCTCCTCATGATCGGTGCCGCGCTCTTCGGCGCGGCGTCCGTCCTCGCCGCCTATTCGGCCAATCCGGAGATGCTCATCGCGGCCCGCGCACTGCTCGGCATCGGCGGTTCGACGCTGGCGCCGTCGACGCTTTCGCTGATCCGCAACATGTTCCACGACGCCGCGCAGCGCAGGACCGCGATCGGCGTCTGGACGGCGGGTTTCGCGGGCGGCAGCGCGCTCGGCCCGATCGTGGGCGGGCTGTTGCTGGAACACTTCTGGTGGGGCTCGGTGTTCCTGATCAACGTGCCGGTGATGGTGGTGCTGCTCGTGCTCGCCCCCCGCCTGGTCCCCGAGTTCAAGGCGCCCGCTGCCGGACGGTTCGACCTGCTGAGCGCGTTGCTGTCGTTCGGCACGGTCCTGCCGGTGATCTACGGCATCAAGAAGATGGCCGCGGACGGGATCGGCCCGGTGCCCGTGGCGGCGGTCGTCGCCGGGCTCGTGATCGGCGTGTTCTTCCTGCGCCGTCAGCGCGGGCCGCGGCCGCTGATCGACGTCCGGCTGTTCGCCGAGCGCGGTTTCAGCGCGTCGGTGACGGCCAACGCGCTGACCACGTTCGCGATGATGGGCGTGCTGCTGTTCGTCGCGCAGTACCTCCAGGTGGTACTCGGGATGCGGCCGCTCGTCGCGGCGCTGTGGTCGCTGCCGGGCTTCCTCGGGATGCCGGTCGGCATCACCGTGGCCACCACGGCGGTGCGCCGGATCCGGCCGGGCTATGTCGTCAGTGCCGGGCTGGCGATCGCCGCGGCCGGGATGCTGGTCCTGAACTGGCTCGAGATCGGCTCGGGCCTCGCGGTGATCATCCCCGCGATCTTCGTGATGGCGGTCGGCATCGGGATCGTTTCGGCGCTGGCGAACGACCTCATCATCGCCACGGCGCCGCCGGAGCGTGCCGGCGCGGCCTCGGCCATTTCGGAGACCGGGACCGAGTTCGGCGGGGCGCTGGGGATGGCGGTGCTGGGCAGTGTCGGCTGGGGCGTCTACGGTGCCAAGCTGCTCGATCTCGCCCCCGCCGGGCTCGCGCCCCAGGATCTGCACGCCGCCAAGGAAACCCTCGGCGCCGCCGCCGAGATAGCCGGGCGGCTCGCCGATCCCCTCGGCCCCGCCCTGACCAGCGCCGCCAACGAGGCCTACCTCGACGGCCTGCGCGTCGCCGGACTGGCAGGCGCCGCGATCATGCTCGTCGCCGCCGTGCTCTCGGCGGTGCTGCTCCGCCGCGTCCGCTCCGACGCCGCCCTCCAAGCCGCCCGCGACACCTGACGTCCTTTGTGGACCGCCGGTGGGAGGCATGGTGGCGGTGTCTCGAAAGCTCCGTTGGGGACGGTGAACGTCGTGAACGACGCGTTCGGGGCATGGGGTCCGGTAGCGGGATGACGCGAATGGGACATTGGCGGCGTTGGACGGCTCCAATGCCCCATTCGCAACGCCTCTGACCAGGGCGAAGGCCCGCCGCGGCCGTTGCCTGGGTCGATCGCGGCCGAGAAAACCCCCATGCGGCGGACTTGCCGCGCGACCCACCACGGTCACGTTCGTCCTTTGTGGACTTTGGCGCCGTGAAGGACTCCTTACCGGCGCTGAGCGCCGGTAAGG